>PMBP01000087.1 GCA_003152975.1 Phycisphaerales bacterium
TGACGCTGGATGTCGAAATGCCCCGCATGGACGGCATCACCTTTTTGACCAAGTTGATGAAATCCCATCCCATGCCGGTGATTATTCTAAGCTCCCTGACTCCGGAGGGAAGCAAAACGGCGCTGGCGGGGCTGGAGGCCGGAGCCGTGGATGTCATGTCCAAGCCCGGTTCGGCCTACACTGTTACGGATGTTTGCCGGACCCTGATCGATAAGATCAAGGCCGCCGCGCATGCCCGGGTGGTGTATCGGGAACCGGTGACGACGAAAAAATCGGTCCTCGCCACGGCCATGGCGGAGACCACCGACAAGATCTTCGCCATCGGCGCCTCCACCGGCGGCGTCCAGGCCCTCACGGCCGTCCTGACGGTGATGCCGTCCAATGCACCGGGGACCTTGATCGTCCAACACATGCCCGCACAATTCACCAAATCCTTTGCCCAACGCCTCAATGGCCTCTGCCAGGTCGAAATCAGGGAAGCCCAGGATGGCGAACATGTCATCCCCGGCCGGGTCCTGATCGCTCCCGGCGGCTATCACATGGTCTTACAGCGTTCCGGCTCCAGCTATTATGTGGCCATCAAGGATGGACCCCTCGTCTGCCATCAAAAACCCAGCGTCGAAGTCATGTTTAATTCCGTGGCCAAGTATGCCGGCTCCAACGCCATTGGCGCCATCCTCACCGGGATGGGCGAAGATGGGGCCGAGGGATTGCTGGCCATGCGAAGGGCCGGCGCTCGAACCGTCGGGCAGGATGAGGCCTCCTGCGTCGTGTATGGCATGCCCAAGGCCGCATTTGAAAAGGGCGGCGTGGAAAAAGTCGTCTCGTTGGATCGCGTCACGCAGACGATGCTCGATCTGGCGTCCGGACGAGGGTAACCGTTTCGGCAGGCTGATTGGAGCGACCGCCCGACCCCAAAGGACTTAACCCGGTTATTCCACAGGATTTATTGGACAACTCTCTCCGCCGGGGATCATAATATGCTGCCGGGCTGGGTTTCCTTGGTATTCCTCCCGAAATTCAAGAATTCCCGAATGAAATCAGTCGATTTATCACTGTTGGAAGACTTACGGTTACAGGTCTCGTGATCAAGGTGGACCATTCATGCAGACCATACGGGAATTGGATGTGATCCCAGCCATGACCTCGCTACCGGGGTTGTTGACCCGGTTGTCGCAGATTCTCTATTCAGCCGTCTGGACGGATCAATCGCTGTGGATCAGCGACTGGCTTGGGCCCCTGGAGTCGCTGATGGATGTTCCCCGCTCCGAATCGAAAGGCCTTTCCATTCGCTGGATCGACCAGATCCATCCTCGCGATCGGGCCCATTATCTGTCCACGATGAACGATTTGATTCGCTCCGGCGGTGAGGGCAAACTCGAATACCGTTTGCTGACGCGGTCCGAACAGGAACGGTTTGTTCAGGATCATCTGTGCGTAGAACGGTCGCCGGACGGGACGATTCGCGTGGAAGGCCTCCTGGTGGATCAGACCGATATGATTCAGACCCGCAAGCGCCTCGATCGAACCCGTCTGCTGCAAAGCATGGGGCAATTGGCGGCCGGCATCGTACACGAAATCAACACTCCCATTCAGTTTATCGGAGACAATCTCCAGTTCCTCGGCGAATCTTTCGAGCAGATTCTGGACCTGATGAAACGATACCGCAGGACCGCCGAAGAGGCCGCCTCGCGATCGGCCGGATCTCCGGCGACTCACCAGGCCGTCCAAGCCCCGGATCCGTCGGATTTCGATTTCCTCCAGCAGGAAATCCCGCTGGCCATCCGCCAGAGCGTCGATGGGATTCGCCATGTCACCGCGATTGTGACGGCCATGCGTGATTTCTCGCACATCGACGAACGCCGCATGGCCCCGTCCGATGTCAACAAGGCCATCAAAAGCACGCTGATCATTGTACATCATCAGCTCAAATATCTCGCCGAGGTAGAAACCGATCTCGATCCGGATCTGCCGATGGTCATGTGCTGCATCGACGACCTCAACCAAGTCTTCATCAACCTGCTGATCAATGCCGCCCACGCCGTCGGCGATGTCGTCGGCGAACACGGAACGCAAAAGGGAATCATTCGTGTTGCCACGCGTCGCGACGACGCGTCCATCGTGATCACGATCGCGGATACCGGCGCCGGAATCCCCGAGGAAGTCCAGAAGCGGATGTTTGAGCCCTTCTTCACGACCAAGGGACACGACAAGGGTACCGGGCAGGGATTGCTGTATGTCAAAACCATCGTTGTGGACAAACACCACGGAACCCTGACCTGGGATTCAAAACCCGGCCGGGGAACCACCTTTATCGTTCGAATTCCCATCGAACAGAAAACTCGGAAAACCGATGAGCCAGTCCAGACGAATCCTGTTTGTTGACGACGACCGAAATGTCCTCGACGGCCTCCGCCGGATGCTCCATCCCATGCGCGGCCAGTGGAAGATGGAGTTCGTCACCCGCGGAGAAGATGCCCTCACGGTCATGCAAAGCAATCCATATGATGTGATCATATCCGATCTTCGCATGTCCGGAATGGACGGCCTGCAACTGCTGGAGACCGTCCGGGAGAAATCCCCCCAGACCATTCGCATCATGCTCAGCGGATACGCCGATCAACCCCTGCGGACCCGGGCGTCGCGCTGCGTCCATCAGTTTATCTCCAAGCCCTGCGACGCCGATATTCTCAAGAACATGGTCGAACGCGCCTTGGCGCTGTACGACCGCCTCCACTCCACCGACCTGTCCGATATCCTCTCGCGGCTGACCTCGTTACCGGTGCTGCCCAAGGCCTACCGGGAAGTCCTGGATCTGCTCAACAATCCCTCCTGCAGTCTTCGTAAGGTCGGCCAGGTCGTCGCTCAGGATATCGGCCTGTCCTCCAAAATCCTCCAGGTGGTCAACAACGCGTTTGTGACCGTCCAGGGCCAAAAGATTTTCGATCCCATCCACGCGGTGTCCTTTCTGGGTTTCAAGGCATCCGAAGCCCTGATTTTGACCAGCGGGGTGTTCAGCGAATTGGCCGAAGCGTCGATCCGACGATTCTGTGTCGATCAACTCCAGGAACACTGTATGCGGGTCGGGACTCTGGCCCGCGCCATTTGCGGCAGTCTCCACATGTCCGATGATCTGCTGGATGTCGCTTCGATGGCCGGGATCCTGCACGATGCTGGAAAGATGATTCTGATCTCCAGTTTCCCCGACGAGTACTGGAAATCGATCCTCGAATCCCGGTCCCGGTATTTCCCGGTGTACGGCGCTGAACGCCTGGCCGTGCAGGCCTCCCACGCCGAGCTGGGCGGATACCTGCTCGATCTATGGGGATTGCCCAGTCCCATCATCGAGGCCGTCACCTACCATCACGAACCCTGGTTGTGCTCACAGTCGGCGTTCTCGGTCACCGACGCCGTCTATGTCGCCAGTCTGATCGACCATCAGCGTCAGTCGAATTTGGCCGACGGTTGGTCCGAGCCCATCAACCACGACTACCTGCAATCGCTCGGTGTCGCCGATCATATCGAATCCTGGTTGCGACTCCACCAAGCGACGCTTTTCGAGGAGCCGGCCCATGTCGGATAATCGGCTCCGTCGAATTCTGTTTGTCGATGATG
>PMBP01000172.1 GCA_003152975.1 Phycisphaerales bacterium
CTGCTTGGAATTATCGGACCACAATGTTCATCTTCTCAAAAAGGACGCAACGATTGCGAATCGACGCTAACTAATTGGAATTTCAAGTTTTACGCTCTGACGGGTCGATAAAATAATCAGTAGGATCGATCAAAATACGGATTGACAGGGACTGTCAGGAATCGTCACGGATGAATAGCCCGGCCACAACGGGTCCATCGATCTTTGTACAACAGTCGGCCTCCACCGTCGAGGTCCTGACTTCCCGCGCCAATCTCCCCTCGACAGAACCTTTGGTTTTGCACAATCCTGCCGACGACCTTCAAGCCATCCAGTCCAACTACGAAACCCTTTTCAATCTGGCGCCGGTCGGTTACCTGGTCGTCTATGAAGATCTGGTCATTCGCGAGGTCAACCGAACAGCCGCCTCCCTTCTTGGCATTCCCCGCTCGGAAATCCTTGGTAATCCCCTGATCGGCTACACCCAGGCCCGGTTCCGCGACTCCCTGTTGACCCATTTCCGCCGGGTCTTCTCCGGCCATGAGGAATGCGTCGAGCTCGGCTTTGACAATCCGGCCGGCCGTTTCACCGCCCAACTCCACAGCGTTCGCATCCAGGATCCCTCGACCGAACGCCCCCGCTGTCTGTGCTCGATGATCGACCTGTCCGGCCGGCAGAACACCCGCGAAGAACTCGTTCGCCACCAGGCCCGCCTCAAATCCCTCCAGATCGAGCAGACCAAGCGGATGGCCGAACTGCAGGACCGATTGCTTGAGGAATCCACCATCCGCCGGAAGGCCCAACACGAGGCCCGTCTCCACTTCCAGGCCGTCGAGGAACGCTCGGAGGAACTGGAACGGATGCGTCAGCGACTGGCCGATCAGGCCGCCCAGCAACAGCACACCGAACAGCACCTGTCCTGCCTGCAGCAACACCTGACTCGGTTGACTCAGGCCCCGCTCGATCCGCCCTCTCCGTCAAACGAGTCGGCATCTTCAGCGGCTTCGATGGCCGACGAACTCCCATCTCCGGATCATCTCCACAAACTCCATCACCGGCTTCAGGCCAGGATCTACAAGTTGGACGCCGCCCTTCGCAGACGACAGGCCGCTGTGGAGCCCAAGATCCGCCTGGTGCTTCATTTGCTGGCCCAATCGGATCGCCTTCGTATCCTTCTGGCCGAACACCCGCAACGGTCCGCCTCCGCAATTCCGGTTTCCGGGATTCAATGTCGATCGATCGAGCAATCCCTGTGGATCAACGAAACCCTGTTGCAAAAAACCTGCCGACTCAACGCCGTCGCCGCCTGGCACTATGACCCGGCCGTTCAACAGTGGTTGTTCTGTTCGGGTCTGGCCCTGCTGATGGGTCTTCGCGACGACGGACCCGAATCGGATACCGCGGCCTTCTGTGCCGCCATCGTCCCCGAAGACCGCAAATCGTTACAGCAGCTCCTGCAATCGCCTCCGCAGGATCAACCCTCGTTGGTCATCGATCATCGTATCACCCGCGCCGATGGCGCCGTTCGCCACCTCCGCCACACCGTCGAAATCCACCGCCAGCCCGACAACACGATCCGTTTGTCGGCCGCAGTTGTTGATATTACCGCCTGGAAAAAGAATGAACTCCACCGGACCCAATGCCTCCAGCGCCTCCGTGGTCTCGGCCACGACCAGGTCGAGTGGCTCGCCGCCCAGCGGGACGAGTTGATGCTCGAACAGACCCGCCTGCAAACCCAGATCGATGAACTACACCGCCAGCGAATTGTCATCGAGACCCGTCTCGAAACCCAGCAGACCGAACTTAGCGAACTTCGTCGGCAACACGCCGCCGAGCGCGAACAGAACCGGAATCTCGTGGCCCAGTTCCGCAAGCACAAGGACCGACTGGTCCAGCTCGTCGGCGAACGCACCCGCCAGATTCAGGACATCCGCCAGTCCGTCGATCCCCGCCACAAAACCCAGCAGGCCCGTATCGTGGAGCTTTCCGTACAATTCCGCGAAAGCCAATCCCTCGCCGACCAGCGGCGGCGGCAACTCGATGATATGCAACAGCATCATGCCCGCCATTCCGCCGAACTCCAGCAAACCATCGACGGGCTCACCGGGCAGCGCGATCAGCTTCAGCAGCGATTGGACAAACTGTCCTCGGTGGAGACCCAAGTCCGGGAGGTGACTCAAGTCCGCGATCACTTGATCGCGGAGTTAACCCGGGTTCGAAAGGAACTCGAGGAACAGGCCCGATCCGCCACCGCTCAAACGAAGGGTCTTCAATCCCGCTTGCACAGCCAGGCCGAACAGGCCGATCAGGCCAATGCCCAATGGCTCGCCCAGATCCAGTCCCTTGAAACCCGGCTTACGGCCGAAACCCGGCAGGTTCAGGCCGGTCAACTCCAACTCCTCAGCGATCGTGAGTCCTTCGAGTCCCGCATCCGTGAGCTGACCGATTCTCTCGCCGCCGCCCGACAGGACCTTGAGAACCACCGCCGTATCACTGTCGAATCTCATGTCGAACACCTCGAACAGCGTCAATCACTTCAGTCCGCCCTGACCGAAACCGAATCGAAGGCCGGCCATCTCAACGAAAATATCGAGCAGCTCCGACGCCAGCACGACGCCTTTGCCACCCAGAGCTCCGACGAAATCGATCGGCTCAAAACTGATCTGGCTGAAGCTCGGCACGACTTGCTGAGTACCCAATCTGAATGCCGCCACCTGACCGCTGAATCACAGGCCGTTCGTGGCGAAAACCTCCGCGAGGTCCAGCAGCTTCGCCACAATCTCGACTTGACCCATCAGACCGTGGCCCGCCTGCAGGAACAGCTCCAGTCCCAACAAAGCCAATCCGAACAGTCGGCCCTGGCCCTCCGTTCCGATCTGGACAACCTCCGCTCCCGCCTGAGCGAATCTCAGGCCGACTTTGAAGCATTCCTCCCCATGGTCCGCGACGATATTCATCGCCTTCTGGACCGGTTCCAGACCTCAACCGACAATGCCGAACTGCCGCGTCTGGCCTCGCAGATCGCCGAACTGGCCGACATCGCCCACCTGTTGATCGCCACCGGCCGGATTGAAGAAATCACAACTGTGGATACGCAATCCCTCGTGGAAGGCATCCTGGATTCATTTCACGACGGGATCGAGCAGACCGCCGTCCGGATCGAACTGGGTCAGTTACCCGGATGCCGCGCCGATGTCAATCTCCTCACGCAGGTTTTCGTGGAATTGGTGGACAATGCCCTGAAATTTCTCGCCCCCGATCGTCCCGGCCTGATCGCGATTACCGCCTGGACACAGGAGCGCCAGTGGCTCTATCAGATCGAAGACAACGGCATTGGAATGGCCCCCGACCAGATCGACCGGGCCTTTGAACTTGGCATCCAGTTGGCCCCCAATACCCCCGGCCGCGGCCTGGGTCTGGCTTTCGTCCGCCGGATCGTCAACCTCCATCACGGCCGCATCGAGGTCGATTCGGCGCCCGGTATCGGTACCCGAATCCTCCTGGCCCTGCCTCTCGATTGATGCGCAACAAAAAAGGACGCCGGCCCCGACTTGCCCAGCGTCCCCTATGCTAATCATTCCCGCCGCTTGTCCGCCATCGAACGGGCAACACGGGGGAAACTCCTCTCTGCCCTGATCTCTATATCATTAAAATATATCCTGTATTCGATTATTATTCCGCCGTCGCCCGTTTGATGTAGATCAGGTCAATGTCCAGCAGCGTTTTCGATCCCGACAAAATTTCCACTTCACCGAGAATCTTTTCCAGCGTCGGCGACAGCGCCCCGGTGCCGCGCTTCGACGACAGGTCGATCGGCCCCCGACCGAATGCCTGGTGCATCTTTTGCAGGTATTGCTTCTCCGGTTCTGTCAGATTATCCAAATTGATCTGCCGGTATCGATCCCACGACGCCACCATGTCCCCCACCGACGCCACATAGATCATCTCCTCGACACAGAACGCCCGTCGCGGCCCCAGCCCCCATTTCTGGTACGCGGCCGAATCGAACGCGCCCATCGCCGGGGTGGACGGCATATTCTGCGAATTCCCCGCAAACAGCGTCCGGCAATACCGTCGCACATAGGCCTTCTCGGTCTTGCTCAGTTGCGGATTGCTCTCCGAAGCCCAGATCACCTTCCAACCCCCCGTCACCGCGGTAAAATCAGTCGGCCGGCCCGAACAGATTGCGCACGCCCCGCGCGGCGAATTCGACACGATTGCCCCGCATCCCGCGCACACCCAGAATTGATTGGCGAGCTTGTTGCCCAATATGCCCAGTGACCCGCGCGCCGCCTTGGCCCAATCGAGGTGGTCGCCCTTAACCTTCCATTCCTGCTGCACCGCCGCGATCGCCTCGGCGTTGCCCTCCGGCCGGACCATCGCCAGAAAAAGCGAGTAGCGTTTCTCAACGCCCGCCAGCGCAACATTGGTCGTCAGGTCCAAATCGTTCTTGGTCCCGTGCAGGACCACATCCCCCGACGACACATCGCCGGCCTCCTGGCCGAACGCCGCCATCAGGAGCCGGCTATTCTCGGCAAGCACTTCCTGCGACCGCGCCAACGCCGCAAACAACTGCGCAACCGCCTCGTGCCCTTCCTGCTGGGCCTGATTGGCATAGGTCAAATAGGCCTTGGCGTCCTTGTTCGCATCGGCATACAGCAATTGCAATACCGACACCGTCTCCGGGCACCGCGCGGCAGAGTATCGGCCTGCTGCCAATGTCGGATAAGAACAAAGAAAAAGCGAAACCACTGTGCTGAAAAGGAGCGTGAAAATTTTCATCGTTCTGTCTCCTTTCTGAATGGATACAGAAATCAATCACCATACTATACCGCAATACCCGCCGTCGGTCAATACGATTATTCCTCATTATCGAACGATTTTTCAATTAAAAGCCAATAAAATTCCCATGTTTAATTCTAAAGACGCACAAATCCCCCTTTTAATTGCACGAAATCCGTTACATTCCTAATATTCACATTATCTTCACCTTTCCGTTGCCCGCCCCAATCCCCTAATCCCGGCATTAACAATCTCGGTTTTTAATATCGTTATCGCCATCTAATCCTTCCTCTTCGCACAAGGCAATCAATTATCCATTTGCCCTTTTCCATGTTCCCTCGT
>PMBP01000481.1:0-2385 GCA_003152975.1 Phycisphaerales bacterium
TCGTCACCGTCTTTGCATCGTAGGTCGATCCCTTCAGAATGCTCGCCGTCATTGGGGCAAAGGACAGTTCCAGCTCCCCGATCGGACCCTTCGGTACATACCGACCCGACATATCCGATACCTCCGATTCGGCGACAAGGATCCGAATGATGGCTCCCTCCGGACTCATCGGGTTCATCGGCGGCGTCGAGAAGCTGTACTTGGCCTGGTATTTTCGCTTGCCGGTCTCCGGCTCGGGGTCGAGCTCCTTGACCGATTTGAATTCGGCCGCCACCTTCGTTCCGTCCGGATAGATCACCTGAATGTCCTTGTTATCCATCGTTGCGGTATTCATGCCGTTATCGTCATAGTACAAAACGGCGATGGTAACTTCATCGTTTTCGTTTTTCACCTGAGTCGGATCGAGGTTGGCCAGCGGCGGATTTTCGTCCACCCGCGGGCGCGCCAGAAAGCCCATATCGTTCCCGTTGAACTTACCCCAGCCGATGATCCAGCCGTTGTCATTGATGTCGTAGGCGATCAGGAGATTCCATCCGGATTGCGTGGCGAACATATCCAGACTGACAACCTGGTAGTTGGTGCCCGCCCCCATCCACACCACCGCGCTGTTGCTGGCCCCGACGATCATCCCGTGCTTGTTGATCGCGTACGGCGTCGCCCAGTCATATCCGGGATAGGTCGGCAATCGAACGATGCCTTCCTTGGGGTGCCAGAGAATGCCCTCGGAGATGTCCGGTCCCCAGATATAGCCCACGATCATATCCAGATCATTCAGATTCTCGGCCGACGATGCCCATCCGGTCCGGTCCGGCGGCAAGGGCAACATGGTAACCGTCTGGCCCGATTGCTTGTAGGCCCGTTCCGGACCCGTCAGGTAGTTGGGTTGTTCTCCAATCATTAGGTTGTTGTTGTTGATCTTCTTGAGTCGGCAATCTGTTTGGCCCATGTCCGTCGGCTTGGCCCCCCCGATCCAGCTTGTCGGTTTTCCCGGACCGGTTTCCCGCAGGCCCCAGACATTCGTATATCCGGGCTGCGACCAACCCACGACGGTTCCGGCGTTGTTAATCCCGACCCCCCAGCCCATGTAACAATCATGATAGTAATCCAGAAACGGGGCGTCATCCTCGTCGTCGCCCATGCTCCCCAGGTCGCGGGCCGTCCGGCTGTTGATGTCGTAGATCATCGGCCGGTCGGTGAAGGCCCAGTCGATACCCGGATACGCGTAGGTGTAATACCCGCAGATCTGGCCGGCATCGTTGATCTGATGGAAGTACGGCCAGATGAGTTTCATAGACTCGATTTCGGTGACCATCGTGTGGCTCTTGCCCCAACCCTTCGGATCGCTGAAATCCCACACCGCCGGGATATGTTGGGTTTGGACATTGTTGATCACCGTCCAGACTTCACCAATGATCTGTTTGTTGTTGTTGATCGACCATGCGTTGGACCGGGTGAAGTCGCCCCCGAATATCGTCGGATCCAGTGGCGTAATATCCCAAACCACCTGGGCTGCCATCGAGAAACCGATCATCGAAAACAGATGCACCGCCACAATGATTCGTTTCATCATACCCTCCGGAAAAACGGTTACGATCCATGAACAAGCAAGACAACACCCTCGACACGCGCAAAATCCAAGGCCTGTATTATACCGGATTTTGATCAGAAAACAAACAGAATTACGACCCGGTTATGTCGACTCCGGGCATGATGGATCGTCTGTAGGATGTATAATGAGGTTATCGATTTCGTCCCTTACTCCAGGGGCAAAAACTCCGGACCGTCGGGCTTGAGGCGGAATCGCCGTGCCCGAACCGCGCTGCCTTGCCCCTCTTCGTAATACACAACGAGCACGGAACCATCCTTCAATTCAATCGTGGAGGCATACGCTCCGATGGTGTCGTCGATGCTGTATGGCCCTTGCCAGGACTTGGCCTCGTCGCGGCTGACATGCAGCGCGGTATTCGGCAACCGATGCGTCAGCAGGATCTCGCCGCCGGTCAGCCGCGTAAAGTGCGGACAATGGGCGGGAAAGCCGATGTCCATTACCTCCGACCAGGTCAGGCCCTTGTCAGGGCTTGTCGCGTAGTGCATGTTCACCTTGTCGCCGCGCAGTGCCGCATAGAGCGTGCCGTCCTTGAGCAGGACAAAATCCGTCTCCGCGTCCAGCCGCACGCCGCTGCCCTTGCCGATCGGGATCGGCTCGCACCAGGTCTTGCCCGGCGTCCGTGGAACGGATGATCCCGCCGTAGGCCGTCGCGCCGTCCTCGTGATAGACACCGAGAATCCGTGTGCCGTCGGGCAGTTCCCGCACCGGCGCCGAACTGGGCCAGTCCTGTGCGACCACCCGATGCTCGCTCTCCCAGGTCTTGCCGCCGTCCCGCG
>PMBP01000481.1:2404-13822 GCA_003152975.1 Phycisphaerales bacterium
CGGACCATGCAGATCCGTCCGCCCTTTTGCCAGCCATCTTTGGGCAGCGAGATATGGCCGTATCCCGCGTAGAAGACGCACAGCAGATCGCCATTGTTGAGTCGGCAGATATCCGTGAATGCCTGGTAAGTCCCCGCCGCCTCGCCGCGCGATATCACCTTCGGTGCCGGCTGTGATGGCTCTGCCCCGATTGCCGGGATTATGATACCAGCTACGCACCCCACAAACATAACAATAGAGATAGATATTCGCATAATTTGAATTCTTTTTCTGGTCTTGTATGACAAGACAGCGTTTCGGGAACCTCACTCAATTCTTGGAGGCATTACGGTTCATCACGATATAGGTCGGGCTCTCGCCGATGGTTAGCGTGATAGCGGAAGGCCCGGCCTTTTCCCATGCCAGCTTGGGTGCCTCGCCGTCGGCCGTGGCCATGCCGACAACCTTTACCGGCAAGGCGGGCAAATCGCTCAGCGTTGTCTTGACCTCGCGCGGTTTATAACCATCCTTCTCGTTTGTCCGCGAGCCTGTCGGCGACCACGCCATCCACACCAATCGGCCGGGATCGCTGCCGTGCACAAACTCATAGACGAACAGCTCGCCGGTTTTTTTCGTCACGATCCGATTGAAGCGGTACTCGCCGAGCGTCTCGTAGAGTTGCTTGACGGCCCAGAACGCCGGCTTGGGCGCGAACTTCCGTGTCAGCCCCGACGCCCCGTGCACGCTGGCCGAATCGTTGTCGTCATAATAATAGATGTATGCCCGCCGGACATCCCGCTCGGCGAAGACCATAAACGACCGCACCAGGTACTGCGCCTGTTGCAGTTCCGTCGATCCCTGCCAGTCGAGCTTGAGGAACCAGTCGGCGCGCTTCTTCATCGCCTCCGGCGTGCAGGCGTCGTAACCGAACTCCGTGACCCAGACCTCCTTGTCCGCGGCGTTCTGGTCGCGCCACGCGACGGCCTCGTCGATGATCTTGAGGTAATCGATTGCCGGGTCCTCGGGATAGCTTCGATTCCACGGGCTTTCCTCGGGCTTTTTCCGCTCGACGCTGGCGTAAGTGTGCAGGTTGATCACATCATACAGCGGCAGAATGTCCTTGTCGGCATAAATACCGCGCAGATCCTGGATGTAGTCGTCGCCCTTGCGGGCCTGTACGGCCGGCGTGAGGATCTTGACCTTGCCGTCGCCGTCGCGGATACCCTTGGCCATCTTCGCGAAGATGGTCTTATAGATCGCCGCGTCGAACTTCGAGCCCGGCTCGTTGCCAATCTCGATCGAGGTGCACAGTTTCTCGGCCCCTGACGGCCCAAAGCTCACCGCCGCGGCCTTGCCGTAGTCGTAGCACCACTGCTCCTTGCCGGTCCAAAACTTCGGGTAGTCGGCCACATCTGTTTGGAATCCGCTGAACTGGATGCAAATATCAGTTTCAAAGCCCGCCTTCTTCCACGGGCCATAGACATGGTCCTTCCAGTTGACCCCGTTAACGCACGCCGGCAGCGTGATCGCATCCCCGGGCTGCTTGACATCCCAGTTGACATTGTGATAGTTGCGAACCAGCCGACACACCTGCCGATACAGCTCCGGCTTGAAAGTGAAGTGCCCGTTGATCCCCATGAAGTCCTTGAACACCGGCTTGTCCGCCTCGGCACCAAACGCCGCCATCGAGAGGCCGACAACACAAACCATTACTCCCATCACACGGATCAAAAATTTCATTGAAAGGTTCCTTATGGAAACATGGGTTCGCGGGTGATCTTCTCCGGCTTTCCTAAAATCCTGACCAGTTCCTTTTCCTTGATGGGGAGCTGAATCCATTCAGACCCCGCAATCGAGAATTGAATGGGGACAGGTTTGGCAGGTCCCTTTGCTGAATCCGGCGGATGCTGAGCACGGATTCCGACTATATCGATTGTTCCATTGGTAAATCCCCAAAAAACATGATATCCATGATTGATCCCCAAGGTTCTCTCGAGAATCCAAGTGGAGGAATTCGGATAATTTGGGTTTGAGCGATCTTCCGCCCCATTTTTTTGAAGGACTTCAGGGGTTATTTGGGAAAAGGAATAAGAGTTTGCATCGATTATCATTTGCGAATCCAGGAGCTGTTTATGAACCAATTCGTCGGCAGAAGATTGGCTAAAGCGAATCGTTAACTCGTTGAATTCTAATGTATGTTCGTTTTTTTCCGCCTCTGCATAGACCCCAGGCGGGTACTGATATATATACTTGAACTTTGTAAATATCAAAGATTGAGTAATCCATGAATCCGGATAATTACACCACAAGAAAGCGACGACACCGAAGTTAACCACAACGATGAATGCCGCCCAAGACAGAATCTTCCATATAGTTTCAAACTTCATTCCGATTGGCCAATAATTAAGCTCTATCTATTCCCGCCGTCGGAACATCAGCCGGATCGGCACTTCCTCCAGCCCCAGTTGGTCCCGCAGTTGATGGGTCAGGTACCGCTGGTAGCCCTCGTCAAAGAGTTCCGGCTTGTTGACGAACAGCAGCAGGCTGATCGGCCGCACGGCCACCTGCGTGGCGTACAGAATCTTGGCCCCCGCGTGTCCGCCGGTTCCGCCCGGCCGTTCGGCGATCCGTTCGAGCGCCTTGTTCAGCACGCCCGTGCCGATCTGCCGCGACGACTGCTCGTGCAGCTCGGCCGCCAGGTCCAGCACCGTCTGCAGGTTCTCGCCGGTGGTGGCGCTGGTGCAGGTGATCGGAGCGAAACGCAGGTTCGGCAGCANNGGTCCCACTTGTTGACGACGACCACGCAGGCCTTGTGCTCCTCGACGATCGTCTCGGCCAGCTTCTTGTCGACCTGCGACAGGTCCAGCGACGCGTCGATCAAAAACAGCACGACATCGGCCCGCTTGATCCCCTCGATCGTGCGGATCATGCTGTAGAACTCGATGCTGTCGGCCAGCTTGCTCTTTTTGCGGAGCCCCGCCGTGTCGATCAGCACATAGCGTTTGTCCTTGTACACGAACGGCACATCGATCGCGTCNNGTGCCCGGCACCTCGCTGACGATCACGCGGTTCTCGCCGACCAGCGCATTGACCAGCGAGCTTTTGCCCGCGTTGCGCTTGCCCACCACGGCGATGCGGATTTCGGCCTCGGCCGGGCCCTGCTCGGCCGCCCTGGCCCCGAGCCGTTCGAAAATCTGCTCGACCAGCACATTCTGGTTGGCGTTGTTGGAAGCCGACACGCAGAACGCCTCGCCGAACCCCAGCCGCGTAAACTCCCCGGCCTGCCCGAAAAGCTTGGCCGTGTCGGCCTTGTTGGCCACCAGCATCACCTCCAGCTTCTGCTTGCGCAGCAGCCGCGCCATCTCCTGGTCCAGGGGCGCCACGCCCTCCTTGACATCCACGACGAACAATACCAGCTCCGCCGTCGCGATCGCCACCTGGATCTGGTGCTCGATGTCGTCGGTCAGCTTGTCGCTATCGACGATCCCGTAGCCGCCGGTGTCGATCAGCTCAAAGAACCGCCCGCCCCGCTCGATCACCGTCGTCACGCGGTCGCGCGTCACCCCCGCCGTTGGGTCCACGATGCTGATCCGCTGCCCCGCCAGCGCGTTGAACAAGCTGCTTTTGCCCACATTCGGCCGACCCACAATGACCACTACCGGTAATGCCACAAACTTCCTTTCGATAAATGCCTGATTCCAGTGGCACTATCATACTCGAAAATCGCAAACTTTGTATGGAAAATCCCTCCGTACAAGCCATGAAATCCGCCATTGACTGCCCCCGGCCGCTGGCGTATAGTATGCCCAACCGAGGAAACCCCTATGCCCGAAACGCTAAAACCACCGTACATCGAAAAGATCGACCGGCACGGCCCGATCGACATCTGGATCGTCGATGGCGCGTACATCCGCGGCCACATCGACGAGGAATTCACCAACTTCGGCCAGCACTACCGCTACCCCTACATCCCCTTGAACGAGTTCTGGCTCGACCGCGAGGCCCACGCCGACGAGCGGCATTTCTTCGTCGATCACCTCCTGGCCGAATACCGCCTCATGGCCAAAGGCATGCCGTACGATCAGGCCATCGTTGCGGCCGACCGCGTCGAACGCAGCGAGCGCCGCCGCGCCGGCGATGTCAGGCGGTTCGCCCGCAAAGGCAGCGAGTTGCCCGACCCGCACAAGGTCCACGATCGCCTCTGGAAAAAACTCGAAAGCGGCATCAGCGTCTGGATCGTCAACGGCCGGCTCGTTCGCAGCGTCTTCGACATCGACTTTACCGCAGGCGGCCACGATTATGTTTACGAGTTCGTGCCCGAAAACGAGGTCTGGATCGACGACGACATCGAAGAGGACGAGCGCGGCTACATCCTCCTCCACGAGCTGCACGAACGCAACCGCATGGCCAGCGGCTGGCCGTACAACAAGGCCCACGCCGAATCCAGCCGCCTCGAAAGCCGCTGCCGCCATCACCCCGACCTCCTCCACGACGCCCTCTCGGCCGAGGGCTGGGGCTGATCCGGGCGCAATGGGCCGCCTATCTTGAGTATCCCATCATATCGAAGACTACGGTTGCGACAGCCAGTGAGCGGCGAGAATCGCAAAGTCCGCCAGATCGACCTTTCCGTCCCCGTTGAGGTCGGCAGGGCAGCCGGCCGAGCAGTCGGTTTGGGCCCAGGCGTCGGCCAAGGCGACGAGGTCGGCCAGATCGACGGCCGTAGTGCCGGCAATATCGCCGGGGATCCCGGACTGCCAAGCCAATCGTGGATAGTCGTATCCGTTGCGGATTTTCCAGACGGCGGGGGTTCCGTCGATGGAAGCGTCGTTAAAATCCCAGCCGTAATATTCAAAGAGCACGCGGTCCATCAAGTTCTGGGTGTAAAGCCCCGTTCCGCCGTAACTATTCAACTGATTGCTGGTCATGACATCCCAGAAGGAATTCGTCACGGGTGTAGCGTCGGCATTGCCCACCAGGCCGCCTCCGGTGGCACCCTTTACCCAGCCGACACTGTAGCACTTATCGATCTTGACACCGCTGTTGATGATTCCAGCCAGCCCGCCGACATTGAAATTCCCGATTACCGGGCCGGAGGCGTAACTGTCGGAGACAGTGCCGTTGGTCATCGATCCAACCAGCCCGCCGAGGCCGGATAATCCGCCCAGGACACCGGCGGAGCTGTACGATTCGTTGATGGTCCCGTTGACCAGATTGCCCACCAGACCCCCGATGATCCAGCAGAAATTGTAGTCGTTGTCTCCAATCATCTGGATGGTTCCACTTACGCCGCATCGGGTGATTCCGCCGCTGTTTTCTTCTCCGGCCAGCAATCCGATCGAATCGCTTTCGTAACCGGATTCGGTAATGGAAGCGTTGTCGAGAATGAGGTTCCGAACCTGCCCGCCGTCATCGATCTTCCCAAAGAGGCCGAGAAAGTCGGCGCCGGTCGTATCCACGATGGAGAATTTGGCGATGGTGTGGAAGTCGCCGTCGAAGTTTCCGGTGAAAGGCGTGCCGTCGAAACCCTGATGATCGTTGTCGTTGGCCATGTCGGGGGCGATCAGGGCGGAATCGAAGACATATCCGGTCAGGTCGAGATCGGTGGTGAGGATGAAGGCCCGATTCCAATCGGCCGGAGAGGCGGACAAAAGGAGCAGATCGGCCACGGAGGTGATCCAGTAGGGATCCTCCTTTGTTCCCGTGCCTCCGCTATATGTCCCATGAGAGGACGACTGCCACGCCAATCTTGGATAACTGTCCGGCGCCATCTTCCAGACAGCCGGCGTTCCGTCGATGGTTTCGTCGGCAAAGTCCCAACCCAGATTGGTAAATGTCGCGAGTGTCTTCATTTCCCCCGTACTTTTGCCAAAAACACTGAAGGGATCAGGAATGGCCGAGCCCACCCCATCGATTGTCCCGCTGGCCTCGAAATCCCAGAAACAGGCCATGATCGCATTGGCGGTATCATACCCCAGGAATCCGCCGACATATTGGGCACCGCTGACAGGGCCGGCGGCGAAACAGTTCCGGAAGTTCCCGAAGTATCCAACACCCGCCAGACCGCCAACATCCATATCTCCCGTGACAGATACGATTGCATAACAATCGCTGATCGACCCAAAGTTCGCACTGCCAACCAGGCCGCCGACTGAACCCTGGCCATTGACGACTCCCGTTGCATAACATCCCGTGATGACACCTTCGTAGCTTTGTCCCGCCAATGCGCCGACTTGCATCGAACCCGTGACGCTGATAGTCGCAACACCCAGATTGAGAATCTGCCCACCGGTCATGACCAGACCAAACAGGCCGACAAACCCATTACCCGATTGATAGATTATGGCATTGGAAATCGTATGGCCATTTCCATCGAACACACCTTCAAATGGATTATCGTTATCTCCAACCGGCGTTACGATGACCCCCGCCAAGTCGATGTCCGCCGTCAGGATAAAACATGACTCCCAGTCGACCGGCATTGCCATCAATTCCTCCCAATCGGCGGGGGTGGAGAGCTGAAAGGGATTGTCTGGATCGCCCGATCCGCCGGAATAGGGATAGCCGATGGAAACACATAACAGGATCAAGCCCGTGACCAGAACGGATGTTAAGCCGAGACGATTCATGATACACCCTCCGAATACGATATGGTCAATTGTGGGTGATCCACCAGAGTACATTCACATCGGCGCCGGCAATGTCCGGGCTGACGGGTCCCTTGCCCCAGAAGTAATCATCGTACCCGCTATAGCATCCACCCGGTCCCACCGGCCCCATCACCCTTGCGCTGGCATACGACGGTTGGGAGACATCATAGGCCTTGAACCAGGCCGCCCGGATCGGTAGGGCCGGATTGGCCAGCATGGATTGGGCAAATGTTTTTCCAAATCCGGGGTTGTCGTAAGCATATGTCGAAAATCCACACAAAAGATGCAATCCGTCGAAGGTCCATCCCCAGGTTTGAGCGGGGCTCCCTGCCAAAACATTGCAGGACAGCAAGCAAAGCCATTCCATATCCTTGTTGCCCCAGGTCAGGTGGGCGTCGGGGTAATACAGATAGTCGTCGCCCTTTTGGGTCTCGAAGGTGAATCCCCCGCTATTGCCGTGCCCCAGATAGAAAACCAGGTCGGCCGAATCGACCAGTTCCTGTTTCTCCGAATTGTACTTGAAATCATATTCCCAGACATTCTGACCGGAATAATTGAACTCCGCCTTGACGCCGGCGGAAAGGAATGCATTGATGAACTCGGACTGGTTGGCCGCACACATATCCGACACGGCCCGCTCGGTACCGAAGGAAATACCGCCGGCCGGCGGATACCCCGAGGTGGACTCGGCCACCTGCACCGTCTCGGAGGCGGTCATCTCCGTCCCGTTGGTATCCGTGACCACCACGCTGATGGTTTCATCCAGAGTGTTCCTGGGCATCGCCTGGTAGGTCGCGGTGGTGTTGTTGACCGTGATCATATCCGGATCGACGGACGAAGAAACCCAACGATAGCTGTAGGGAGCCTGTCCCCCGTGAACCGTCACCGTGGCCGTCACCTGGTTGCCTGACACCGATATGTCCAGAGTCAATTCCGGAACCCAATGCGGATCGACCGTCGCCGGTACAAATCGCCGGAGTTGATCGGAGATGTGCCCCTGGGGACCCCAGTTAGTCCCGCCGACATCGTAGTACGGCAGCAGGACCTGGGCGTTACCCTGGGCCAACGGTGGAGCGTAATAGACCAGCCGCGCGTCGATCGGGTTCGAATCCAGCGCTTTCGGATCTACATATTTTCGGACGGCCGCCAGGGGCGGGGCGATCGGAATCAGACCTTCCCCGGAGCGAAGGGTCCGCGCCGAATAGAGCATCTGCGTGACATTGCCCTGCGTGTCGAAGGTGACGCTCAGTTTGGCGCCGGGGCCCACCACCGGGATATTGTTGACGGCCCAATCGTAATTGACCTGCGTGTCCAGCGTCGCCTCGGCCACGGTCGCATTCTCCGCCCGGTTCACAAGGGAAAAGACATTGTGATGAAAACTCGGCTTGGCCAGTTCCGGAAGCAACCGGGCCTTCCGCAGGGCCGCACTGGTCAACTTCAGGGCGTCGTCGTCGGGAATCGGCCGCATCGCGTTGATCGCGGCGACATCGAACGACCGGAACAGCAGCGTCGTGTCCTTGTAATCCATGTCCGTTCCCCGGCGGAGACGGTTGATGATCAGCGGGTCGATCACCGGATTGGTCGGTACCCATTGAAAGCGGGTCTTGTCGAGATACGAGGCGACGCCATTCTCGATCGTGATCTTCGTCGGGTCCAGTCCCAGCACATCGGCCAGCACTTGCACGGCCTTCTGTGTAATCCCCGCCGAAACGACCTCCAGCGGGGGCAACTCCGTCGGCGGCGTGTAATCCCTCAGCCAGTTCTCGGCCAAAATTGCGAAATCCGCCACATTCACCCGCAGGTCGCCATTCAAATCCCCCGGATTATCCGAAGCCGCCCCCCAGGCATAACCGCAGAACAAACCCATCCCCATGACAAAAAACAGCTTGGTGTTGTTCATGACAAAGTTCCTTTCATCTCCCGAACCATATTGTTTTCAATCCGAGCAATCCCTCGCTCTATTGTACTGAATACGCCTCCGGAATAGATGATTGCTGTCGTCCGAATCTTTGGACGATCAACAGCGATAACGAAGCGGTATTATTATACCGAATATGACGCTCGTGTCAAGCTCTTTTGCGGGATATTTGGAACGGGAATTGAGAAAACGAGGGCATAAACCGAATTTGACACCTCGGTTATTTCAGAATCATTTTGATCGGATCATTNNAATGGGGGCCAAAGGCCGCGCCGCCTAGGGCTGTCCAACCGATGGCGCAGCCGCCGATGGCGATGGTTCCGATGGCCAGTCCTCCCGCCGCCGCACCAAGCCCGATGGCCAGGCCCCCCAGAGCGATTCCGCCGATGGCACAGCCCCCAAAGCTAAGCAGGCCCACCGAAAATCCGCCGACCGAGACCACGCCGATTGAAATCCCCCCGATGGCAATGATGCCCTTGGCGATACGGAGTTTGCCGGTTATCGGATCGATGTTCGGCCCCGAGACGATATGCACCAGCGGCAGGCCAAACAAGCAGGTTTTCGAGCGATATTCGTAGCCGAATGGGGTTCTGCTCCGGGAAAAACCGCAATGCGGGCACATCGGTGCCTTGTCGGATATCGAGTTTCCGCACTCGCTGCAGGGTATCAGGGCCATATTTTCTCCTCAAAATAGTTTAGCCTTACTATTCTTAGACACCGTATTGCATAGAATGTGACAACCATTGGCAAGTATTTTTGGATAATTTTATCGGACATAAAAATTTTTTCAATTTCGGTTGACATACGAGATATAGGGGGTAGGATGGGAATAGACCAAAGATGTTGGGCGGATTAGGCGGTAAACAAGAGAATAAAATGGGTGTAATCGGTGCGTTGCCCTTTTTGCAAAGAAGACTCGGACAAGGTCATCGATTCGCGATCGAGCGATGCCGGTAGAATTATTCGACGGCGTCGTGAATGTCTGGCCTGCAAACGCCGATTTACCACCTATGAAAAAGTCGGCGAGAGCTTCAAGCTCAGCGTGATCAAGAAAGACGGCTCTCGCGTTCCTTATGATCGGGAAAAAGTGGTTATCGGCCTGCAGAAGGCCTGTTACAAGCGACCCGTTTCGGCCGACCAGATTCAGGAAGTCGCCGACCGGATCGAAGAGGATGTATTTCGCTGTTCAGACAAGGAAGTGACATCGCAGTTTATCGGCGAACGGGTGATGAAGCATTTGCGAGCGGTGGATAAGGTGGCGTACATCCGCTTCGCGAGCGTGTATCGGGAGTTCACCGATGCCGGCGAGCTGATCGACGAGGTCAGCCAGGCCATTCGCGAACCGGATCTGACGGATCAGCCGGAATTGTTTCCGGATTGACCGGCGCCGCAGATTATAGATTCGCGGTTGCGGTCCGATCGCTGGGAGGCAAATGCCATGATGTCTGCCGATGCACTGCCGGAAGAACAGATCAGCGAAATCCTCTTGCCCGACGAGGTGTTTGTGTCGCACACGCATTTCGTGACGGCCTGGTGGATGCCGCCACGGCCCGCGGAAAATGCGGCGTCGCAGGCGCAGGCCTTCGCGGATGTCCGAACGGAATTTCGTGTGACGCGATGTGTGAACGAGTGGTCGATCGACTGATCGACCCAAAACGGTAGTCAGGAGGATTGCCGGATGTCCTTGAAGGTCATCAAGACCGACGGAACGGTCGAAGAATATCTGCATACGAAGGTCATCGGAACCTTCAACAACGCCTTGGGGCTTATCGAGCAGCCCAATGTGTTCGCCGCCGAGCAGTTCGCCGAGGCCATCACCTTCCACCTCTATCACAAGCAGGCCCAGCGGCACATCGCCAGCGACGAAATACACCTCATGGTCCAGGCCGTCCTGGCGGCCACCGGCTACGGCAACGCCGCCACCGCCCTCAACGCCTGCCGCATGAATCGCGCGATCCGTCGCCGACGCGTCGAAGTGATCGACAGCGACGGCCACGAGATTTGGGACTGCCAGCCCTGGAACAAGGCGATCATTGTCGATGAACTCATGACCCAGCGCGGAATGGATATGCACACCGCCCGCGCCATCGCCGCCACCGTCGAGGAAAAAGTCCTCAACCTCGGCATCGGCCGCGTGCCCCACAACCTCCTGCGCCAGATCGTCGAGCACGACACCGAACAGATGCTCATCGCCCGCGATCAACTCGAAATGATCACGGGCTAAAATTTTCATTCCCGCGCAAGCGGGAATCCATTTTGTTTTTGAAAATTCCCTCTTTTGAGCTTTGAATTTGTTTAGAATTTAGTGCTTGAGTGCTTAGAATTTCCCTTTGTGTCTTGGTGATTGCGTGAGGTTATTCAAAAATATCCGTAATGGGGTTTGATATGCAGGTGGATTGTCTGTCGCTGGGGGATTTCGGGACCAATTGTTACTGCGTTCGCGCCGTGGCCGAGCAGGCCGACTGCGCCGTCATCGATCCCGGCCTGGGCGCCGAGGTCCTCGTGCGCTTCCTCCAGCGCAAGAACCTTCGGCCGCAACTCATCATCCTTACGCACGGCCACATCGACCACATCGCCGGCGTCGAATCCCTCCGCCGGACCTGGCCCGGCATCCCCGTGGCGATCCACCGCGCCGACGCGAATATGCTCGTCGATTCGGAGGCTAACCTCTCGCTGATGCTCGGCGATCCGTTCGAGACGGCCGCCGCCGACCGCCTGCTTGAAGAAGGCGACACCGTTGAGGCCGCCAGCGTCCCGCTGCGGGTCCTGCACACCCCCGGCCACACCCCCGGCCACGTGGTGTTCTTCCACGCCCCGTCGAAGCTCGCCATCACCGGCGATGTGCTGTTCGCAGGCAGCATCGGCCGCACCGAT
>PMBP01000312.1 GCA_003152975.1 Phycisphaerales bacterium
TCGACTACCAGATCGAGGCCGACTACGCCGGCCTGATCGCCCCGGGCCTGCCGAATGTGGCCATCGAGCTGGGCGAAACCTTTGGGCGGCTGATGAACTCCGGCGACGGCCTCTATGGCGGCCAGTTCATGGGCGGCGTGTATGCCGAGGCCTTCTTCCAGACCGACCGCGTCAAGCTCGTCGAAGCCGGACTCAAATGCATTCCCGACAAGAGCCAGTATGCCGAATGCATCCGGGATGTGCTGGCCTGGTATAAGGAAAATCCCAACGACTGGGAAAAGTGCTGGCAGAAAATCGAGAACAAATACCAGAAAAATCCCGACTATCGCAAGGCCTCTTGCGACAAGGGCGATTTCAACATCGATGCCAAGATCAACGGGGCCTACATCGTCGTAGGGGTCCTGTACGGTAACGGCGACCTCGATAAGACGATTGACATTTCCTGCCGTTGCGGAATGGACTCCGACTGTAACCCTTCCAGCGCCGCGGGAATTCTTGCAACAACGATCGGATTCGCCAAACTTCCCGACAAGTTCAAGTCGGCCCTGAACCTGGAAACCAAATTCAACCACACTCCCTATAATTTCCCGACACTGATCGCCGTCTGTGAAAAGCTTGTACGGCAGTCGGTCGTTCGGCGAGGNNGCGGGCAACGAAGTGTTTGTGCTACCGATCGAAGCACCCAAGCCCAGTCGATTTGAGCAGTGCTGGCAGCCGGGACCGGTCGCCAACAGCAAGTTTACCGAGGCCGAGATGAAGCAGATCACCGCCGGCGTCGGCAAGGACCTCAAAGAAGCCCTCGGCAAGTTCGCTCCCGGCTGGAAGGTCACGGCCTGCGGCGAGGCGATGGAGACGGGCCTGTTTGCCGAAGTGGACGGGAAAAAGAATGTCCTCGTGACGCACCCGCTCGATGAACAGACCGCCTGCGTCCTGTCGAAAAAGGTCGCCGTTCCCACGGGCAAGAAAACCGCCCTGCTGCTGACCGTCGGTCACGATCCCCGCGGCGACTGGGAACTGATCGTCAAGGCCGATGGCAAGGAACTTTTCAAGAAAGCCGTCGGCAAAGAAACCGCAAAGGATACATGGATGGATGCCGAGGTCGATCTGTCGGCCTTTGCCGGAAAGGAAATCAACCTGCAACTGCTCAACGAGCCGACCGGATGGTCCTTTGAAGCGGCCCGCTGGGCGAAAATCGCCATCGAAAGCAAATAGGATCAGGATATAGGATTTGGGATATAGGAAATAGATGGGGCGCACGGCGTGTGCCCCATTTTTCTTTGGATGATGACAGGTCGTGGAGTATGATAGCGGCGACCCAAATTGATTGAGGAGAAACTATGGATCGTCAACAGGTCGTCCAATGTCTGGAAGAAGCCAAACAGCACCTTAACCAGGAACTGCTGCCCTTCTGGTTGAAACGCTGCAAAGACGACAATCACGGCGGATTTATAACACATTTCGACAAGGACGGCAACGATACCGGCGAGGATGCCAAGTCGCTGATCGCCCAAACCCGCTGCACCTATACCTTTTCCTCGGCCCATCGCGCCGGCTACGGCGGCGGCCGTTGCGCCGAGTTCGCCCGCCACGGCGCCAACTATCTGCTCAACCGAATGTGGGATGCGCAAAACGGCGGCTTCTACTGGATGACCGACCGCAAGGGCAATGTCACCATCGACAAGAAGGTCGTCTATGGCCAAAGCTTCGCGATCTACGCCCTGTCGGAATACACGCTGGCCACCGGCGATCCGCGGGGCCTTGAACATGCGAACCGGACCTTCGACCTCCTGCAGACCCACGCGGCCGACACGCTCTACGGCGGCTACTTCGAGATGTTCGACCGCGACTGGACCCTGTGCGGCCCCGGCTCAGCAGGCGGCGACCGCAAGACCCTCGACGCCCACATGCACCTGATGGAGGCCTACACGACCCTGTACGAATGCAGCCTCCGACAGGTCCACCGGCGAAAGCTCCTGGAGGTCATCGGCCTGCTGATGCAGCGCATCCTCCACCCGCAAAGCCGAACGGGCATCCCGCAGTTCTGGGCCGACTGGTCGGTCGCGCCGCAGATCAAGTTCGACATCATCTGGGGCTGGGACCGGTTCACCGGCGGCGAGAAAAAGCCAAATCCAACCGACAATACCTCCTACGGCCACAACCTCGAACTGGTCTGGCTCCTGCTGCACGCACTGGATGTCCTCGGCGAGCCGATCGCCAAATACGAGGATACCCTCCGCAAGGCCGTCGATCACGCGGTCCGGTTCGGCATCGACCGCCAGCACGGCGGCGTCTTCGTCGAGGGCTCCCACACCGGACCGGCCTGGGACCTCGAAAAGGAATTCTGGCAGCAGTCCGAATCGCTGACCGCACTATTGGACGCCACGCTCGTTTGGGGGCCGCAATATTGGAAGGATTATTACGATGTCCACCGCTTCGTCTTCAACAAAATGATCCATCACGCCGTCGGCGAGTGGTGGCCGCTGATGACCCGCGACGGAAGCAAACCCATCTGGACCCACATGAGCCACTCGTGGAAGATCAACTACCACACCGTCCGCTC
>PMBP01000450.1 GCA_003152975.1 Phycisphaerales bacterium
TAGAAATACTTGCTGACCGACTCCGTCGGCGCCAAAGCACCGTCAAAAAGACGAATGATCTCCGCGAGGTTGATTTTTTCCGGGGCCATCGCCAGGGCATATCCGCCGCCGTGTCCCTTGGAACTGCGAACATAGCGGGACCGTTTCAAGGTCAAGAGGATCTGTTCCAGAAATTTCGGCGGGATCGACTGGGCCTTGGCGATCGTATCGACCGTGACAAAACTATGGTCATTTCGCCGTGCCAGAAATAACAAGGCCAAGAGGGCATATTCGCTTCGTGATGTCAGTTTCATAGACCATACTCCCATTACATGACTCATATTACCGGATTGGTCATATAATGTCAATCATAATTTTCAAATAATTTTGTCCGGTGGGGCCCCCGTGTGATTGGAGCGGTCTGTCCACCGTCATTTCCGGTTCACCCATTGACCGAAACGGTTTCAATTGATATACTATAAGCTTTTCGATCAATGGAAATCTTCAATAGGGAGTCCTGTTCTTGGCTACAAAACAATCTCGTCTTAAGGCGAAAACCAAAACCGGATCGTGTCATCGGTGCAGCGGCCTGTGCTGCCGATACTTTGCGTTGCCCATCGAAACCCCGACCAACTGGAAGGATTTCGACGATATGCGATGGTACCTGGCCCACGAGAACACCTCCATCTTCGTCGAGAAGGGCGACTGGTACCTGAATGTTCATAATCGCTGCCAGTACCTGGCCGGCGATCATCGCTGCGCGATCTACGAAATCCGTCCGAAAATATGCCGGACTTACAAGACCGACGATTGCGATTTCACCGGAGACGATTACCAGTACCAGATGCACTTTACCAGCGAAGAGCAGTTGTCCAAATACATGAAGATCAAATTCGGCGAAAAGGTCCTCGATCGGCTCAAGGGTCGGGCCAAGCCCAAACGCAAGGCCCGCTCAGCCTGATCGCCTTCGTCTCCACGGATAGGGGAACCATGAAAATTCAGTCCGTCAAGGGAACCCGGGATTTCTATCCGCCACTGATGGCGGTGCGAAACTTCATTATGGACGGCTGGAAGGCCGTGTCTCGCCGCAACGGCTTTGAGGAGTACGACGGCCCGATCTTCGAATACCTGCAAATGTATCAGGTCAAGAGCGGCGACGAGATCGTCGAGCAGCTCTTCCACCTCACCGACCGGGGCGGCCGCGAACTGGCCATCCGACCCGAGATCACCCCGACGCTGGCTCGCATGGTCAACGAACAGATCAACGCCTTGCCCCGGCCGGTCAAATGGTTCTCCATGCCGCGGCTGTGCCGGGCCGAACGCCCGCAAAAGGGCCGTCTTCGCGAATTTTTCCAGTGGAATCTCGACATCATCGGCATCAGCGACTGCCGGGCCGATGCCGAAGTGATCTTCGCCACGATCAACTACCTCCGCAGTGTCGGTTTCAAGCCCGCCGATATCGCCGCCAAGATCTCCAGCCGCAAGATGCTGGCCGCGCTGTTGCTGGCCCTCGGGGTCCAACCGGACCGACTTACGGCCCTTTATACCATCCTCGACAAGAAGGCCAAGATTCCCTCCGAGGCCTTCGCCGAGTTGCTCGCCGTCCAGATCACCGACCCCGCCGTCCTGCAAAAAATCCAGGCCCTGATGTCCGTCGAATCGCTTGACGGCATCGGCTCCATTGTCCCGATGACCCCCGATGCCCAGTCTGCCCTCGATGAGCTCAAGACCCTGTTCGAGCTGCTGGCCGCGATGGGTATTGGCGACTATTGCCGCTTCGACATCGCCATTGTCCGCGGCCTGGCCTATTACACCGGCATGGTCTTCGAGGTCCACGACCTCTGCGGCGACCTGCGGGCCGTTTGCGGCGGAGGCCGCTACGACAATCTCCTCCGCGACTTCGGCGGCCCGGCCGTCTCCGCCGTCGGAATGGGTATGGGCGATTGCGTCCTCGAAATCCTCCTGCGCGAAAAAGACCTGCTGCCCGAACCATTCGCAACCCGCTGTCTCGATTATTTTATCGTACCCCTCGATCCGGCCCACGAGCAGACGGCCGTCCAGATCGCCGCCCGGCTCCGCCTGGCCGGCCGCTCGGCCGACTTCAGCTACAAGACCTCGGGCCTGGCCAAGCAACTCAAGTTTGCCACTGCCTCCAACGCCCGTTTCTGCGTCATCCTCGGCGACGAGTTCGCCCGCGATGGCCGTCTGGTCATTAAAGACCTGACCTCCGGCCAGCAAACCACCCCGACCGCCGACGAATTCTGGGCCTCCATCGAGTCGGCCTGAGACTTCATCCGATCTATTTTCCTGATTCCTCTATCGATAACCGCCGATACAGGCGCGGCAGTCTAAGACTGCGCCTACGGGTTTTACAGTGCACAATTATCGGTCCAAAGGAAGCGGCGATGGTACGAATAGCGGATCTGATCCCCAACGCGGCGCCGGATGGTCAGGCCTGCGAGTTGATGGTTTCGCCGGATACGCCCGTCCGCGAGGCCCTGTCTCGAATGAACGAACTTGGCTGTAATCGCGTCGGTATCGACAGCGATGCCGTCGGCTTCCGGGCGGTCCTGACTCGCGAAGACCTTCTCACGGCCCTCCTGGAGGAACTTGATAAGGCCCAGTCGGCAATCTGCGATCTCCAGCGGCAGATCGAAGTCCGCCTGGCCGAGCAACTCGACCAGATCCAGGCCAGTCTTCGGTCCATCGCCGAGACCGACAAGGCCAAGCTCGATGTCGCCGTGATGAATCTGTCCG
This sequence comes from Phycisphaerales bacterium, assembly GCA_003152975.1. Taxonomy (GTDB): domain Bacteria; phylum Planctomycetota; class Phycisphaerae; order Sedimentisphaerales; family Anaerohalosphaeraceae; genus FEN-1350. Next base: position 2,737 of record PMBP01000450.1, read on the forward strand.
AAGGACTGATGATCCTCGACAAGTCCGGCCGCGTCGAATCCGCCAATCCGGCGGCCCGGTCCCTGTTGGGTCTGAAGCCCACGGCTATCCTCGATGAAACCACCGTCGCCCTTCAGCGCCTCGGCGTGACCGACCTTCTCATTACCGGCCACTTTGGTTCGTCCGAAGGCGGCTGCCTCCGGGTCCACTCCCTCCAAAACCGTGTTCTGGATCTCCGCTGGACTCCGATCCGCGACGGATGGGACCGTTCCGAAGGCTTCGTGGTGCTCATTCAAGATATTTCGGATGAAATGGCCGCGGATAAGGCAAAGATCGAATTCCTTTCGGCCATGTCCCACGAGCTTCGCACGCCCCTGACCGGCATTCGCAATTCAATCTCGAATATGCTCGCCGGAGTCGTCGGCAAGATTCCCGCCAAAGCCATGCAATACCTGTCCGCGATGGACGCCGATGGTCGCCGTCTGACTGGACTGGTCAACGACCTGCTCGATCTGGCCCGCCTCGAAGCCGACAACATGCCGATCTGCCGCCGGGCCGTCAACCTGGTCGATCTGATCTCCGACACCCTTGGCGGCATGTCCGTCCAAGCCAAATCCCGCAAGGTGCATCTGGGTTTTCGCATGCACCAATATGTCGCGCCAATCTTGGTCGATCCCGAACGCATCCGCCAAGTGATCGCCAATCTTGTTGACAATGCCCTGCGGTTTACCCCCGCGTTTGGCTCGGTGTCCCTCCGCTGCTGGGATGAACCCGATAAAGTCTGTTTCAGCGTCGAGGATACCGGCACCGGCATTCCACCGGAATTTCAGGCCGTGATCTTCCATAAATTCTCGCAACTGGTTCGCCAGGCCGGCCCCGGCTACCACGGCAGCGGCCTGGGCCTGGCCCTGTGCAAGGGNNTCCTCGACGCCCACGGCGGCACGATCACTCTCGACAGCCGTCCCGACAAGGGAAGCTCGTTCGATGTGTCACTGCCCCGTTCGCCGGCCGAGACGATTGTTCACAAACATTTGGAGGATCTGGCCTGCCGCTGCCACGGCTCCGACGATCGCCTGGCCGTCATTGCCGCCGCTTTTCAGGTGCCCGGCGGCGTTATTACAAACCCCGACCAGCTCACGGCGGCCATCGTGGCTTTGCTGACCGAATCCCAATCGGTCCTGACCGAGCCCGACGATCTGGCCCTGCGAACGGGCGAAACGGAAATCCTGATCATGACTCGCCGATCGTCCGATAATCACTTGCATATCCTCCGCCA
>PMBP01000155.1 GCA_003152975.1 Phycisphaerales bacterium
CCAAGTTCACCGTCTATCCCGAAGCCCAGCATGATTCGTGGACCGAGACCTACAACAACCCGGCCCTGTACGAGTGGCTGCTCAAGCAGAGCAAGTAATCTCACGGAGCGCCGATCATGCTGGAGTTGACGGCAAGGCAGTTGCGGGACAAGATCGCCCGGCGGGAAATCCGCAGCGTCGAGGCGGTCGAGGCGGTCTGTGGGCAGATCGATCGGGCCGAAGCGACAGTCGGGGCGTACCTGAGTCTGGACCGCGAGGGCGCGATGGAGGCAGCCCAGCGGGTGGATGCCAAGATCGCCGCGGGACAGACGGTGGGTTTGCTGGCCGGTGTGCCGATGGCGGTGAAGGACAATATGTGCCGACAAGGTGCCGCAACGACCTGCGGCTCGAAGATTTTAGAGAATTTCCGCAGCCCGTACGACGCACATGTGATCGAGCGATTGAATGCGGCTGGCGCCGTGATTCTCGGCAAGACCAATCTCGATGAGTTCGCGATGGGCTCGAGCACGGAAAACTCAGGGCTCAAGCGCACGATCAACCCGTGGGACCCGACGCGGGTGCCCGGCGGCAGCAGCGGCGGATCGGCGGCGGCGGTTGCGTCGCGGATGTGCTTTGCGGCGTTGGGCTCGGATACCGGCGGATCGATCCGCCAGCCGGCGAGCCTGTGCGGGGTGGTAGGCCTTAAGCCTACTTACGGCCGGGTGTCGCGATATGGGCTGGTGGCGTACGGGTCGAGTCTGGACCAGATCGGGATGCTGACGCGGGATGTCGCGGATACCGCGATGGTCCTGCAGGCGATCGCCGGGCACGACGATCGCGATTCAACCTGTGTGCGCGAAGAACGGGCGCCGATTCCGGATTATTCGGCGAAGCTGGATGAACCGGTCACAGGTCTGCGAATTGCCGTTGTGCCGCATTTGAACGCAGGGGCAGAGCCGCAGGTGATGGCGGCCGTGAACCGGGCGATTGATGTCTATCGGTCGCTGGGGGCGACGGTCGTCGAAGTCGAGATGCCGCATCTGGATTACGCGATCGCGTGCTACTATGTGATCGCCACGGCCGAGGCGTCGAGCAACCTGTCGCGCTATGACGGCGTGCATTACGGCCATCGGTCCAGGCGGGCCGACGAGTTCGCGCAGGTGTACAATCTTTCGCGGGCCGAGGGCTTCGGCGCCGAGGTCAAGCGGCGGATCATGCTGGGGACCTATGCACTGTCGAGCGGATATTACGATGCGTATTATCTCAAGGCGCTGAAGGTGCGAAACCTGATCCGGCGGGATTTTTCACAGGTGTTTGAGACGGCCGACTGCATCCTGATGCCGGTGTCGCCGACGACGGCGTTTCGGCTGGGCGAGAAGACGGCCGACCCGCTGCAGATGTACCTGGCGGATATCTATACGATCGCGGCGAACCTTGTGGGGATCCCGGGGATCAGCGTGCCGTGCGGATTCGACGAGAAGAATCTGCCGATCGGCCTGCAGATTTTGTCGGGGCCGTTCACCGAAGACAAGCTGCTGCGGATCGCGCGGATGTTTGAAAAGAACAGCGGCCTTCCGGTACGGGTTCCGTCTGTGTGCGAGGGTCTATGAAGGATCTGGACTATAAAGTCATTGTCGGGCTGGAGATTCATGTTCATCTGGCCACGCGGACGAAGATGTTCTGCGGGTGCGAGTTGGCCTACGGTCAGGAGCCCAACAGCCGGGTCTGCCCGGTGTGCCTGGGGATGCCGGGATCGCTGCCGGTGATGAACCGCCAGGCGGTGGAGCATTCGATCCTGACGGCGATGGCGTTGCACTGCCGGATCACGCCGCACACCAAGTGGGACCGCAAGAGCTATTACTATCCCGACCTGCCGAAGAATTACCAGATCAGCCAGTACGATTTACCGATCGGCCAGAATGGTTTTATCGAGATTCCGGGCCAAGGGGGCCAGGTTAAGCGGATCCGGATTCTTCGGGCGCACTTGGAAGAGGATGCTGGCAAGAACACGCACACCTTCGGGGCTTTTTCGGCGATCGACCTGAACCGCGCGGGCTCGCCCCTGCTGGAGATCGTGACCGAGCCGGATCTGGAGAGCCCCGCCGAGGTGCGGGCCCTGGCCCAGGAACTCCAGCGGATCGTGCGGTACCTGGGGGTGTCCGAGGCGGACATGCAGAAGGGCCACATGCGGTTTGAGCCGAACATCAACCTGCACATCACGCGGGACGGGCAGGTCTTCAAGACGCCGATCACAGAAGTCAAGAACCTCAACAGCTTCCGGTCGATCGAGCGGAGCGTGGCCTACGAGATCGAGCGCCAGCTCGATGAGTTTATCGAGACGGGCAAGACCCTGCAGATGGGCAACAAGAAGACCTTCGGCTGGGACGACGCTAACCAGTGCACGGTCCTGCAGCGGGAAAAGGAAGAGGCCCACGATTACCGATATTTTCCGGAGCCGGACCTTGTTCCGGTTGAAGTGTCACCGCAATGGATGGAATCGATCGGGTCGCGGCTGTGCGAATTGCCGCTCGTTCGGCAACAACGATTTGTCCAACAATACGGCATGAGCGACTATGACGCCGGCGTGCTGACGGCCGATCGCGCGACGGCGGAGTTTTTCGAGCAGTCAGTGCGGGCCGGCGGCCAGGCCAAGCGGGTGTGCAACCTGCTGACGCAGGCGGGACTGAAGCTGGCCAACGAGAAGGGCCGCACAGTGGCCGAGCTCGGGATTTCGGCGGCGAACCTGGCGCGGCTGGCGCAGATGGCCGACAGCGGCCAGACCAGCGCGACGGCGGCGGTGGCGATCTTCGAGGCGATGACGCAATCGGATTCGGGGCCCGAAGCGATCGCGGCCGAGCGCAACCTGATCCAGAAGAGCGACGCCGGCGAAATTGAGTCGCTGGTGGATGCGGTGATCGCGGCCAACCCGCAGGCGGTGGAGGATTGGCGCGAGGGCGGCAAGAAGAGCGCCAAGTCGCGGGGCTTTCTGCTGGGGCAGGTCATCCAGAAATCCAAAGGACAGGCCAACCCGAAGATCGTGTCGGAAATCCTGGACCGGAAGAAATAATCGCGCAACCGGCGCCCCGGCAAGGGCGTGTCAAAACAAAAAACAGGCCGGGCAACTTGTGACCCGGCCTGTTAAGTCTTGGATCCATCCTCTGGATCAAGACAAATTGTTGATGTTACTCACACAAAATATCTTGTCGGCGAATTATCTTCCCGGGGAAACTACAGAAACTCTGCCAGGACAATCCCTTGGTCATGCAGAAAGCGATGCGAACTATCGCGATCACCCAACTCCGTTGTTTCCTTAGCTCTCCTCAACTCATATTTGAAGATTTGCTAATACCTATACAAACACATATTAGCGATTTTCAAACAAAATGTCAAGGCGTTTCTGTGCAAAGAAATTTACCCCCCATGAGACGGCTTCCTTTCCGTTTGCCCGGTCATGGGTAGTTCAAGGGTAACGCAGGTTCCCTCTCCCGGCCGGGATTGAATATCCAGGGTTCCGCCCAGATATTCCAGGCGTTCGCGAACACTATAAAGCCCGTAATGTGTATGGGAACCGGAAGGGTTGTGCAATTCGGCAGGATCGAATCCCGCTCCCTTGTCGCCAACGACGATCCGCAACCGATCGTTGTAGTGATCGATCGTCAGCTCGGCGTTCCAGACCTGGGCATGTTTGGCCACATTGATCAGCAGCTCGCGAACGGCCCGATACAGCATGACGGCCAGATCGGGCGGCAGGTCAATCTTCTTGCGATCGATCCGGCATACGACCTCAATGGCATACTGGGGTTTGTATTCGTTCTGGATCCACTCCTTGATGGCTACGACCAGGCCGCGTTCATAGAGAACGGGATTGCTCAGCTCGTAGGTGATCGACTGGGTGGTGCGGATCAGCATTCGGATGGATTCGCCGATCTGGCGGAGGGTTTCACCGGCGGCCGGCGGCAGGTCGGTACGGCCGAGCATATCCAACTTCATCTTGACGCATACCATGGACTGGCAGAGACGGTCATGCAGGTCGGTTGCGATGCGTTTGCGTTCCTTTTCCTCCACCGTGGTCAGTTGCATGATCAGGCCGACCTGTTGTTCCCGGTCGGCGGCCCGCTTGGCCTCCGTGATATCGCTCATCACCGCGCGCCCGCGCGTCTCGCCGTCGGGGTCGCCAACGATGGTCGCCTCCAGCCGCACCCAGAAGGGGTCGGCACTTGCACGCAACATCCGCATCTCGCACACTTGGGGCAGGCCCGTTTCAAAGAGTTCTCGGCGGTGCCGGTAATAAATATCCTGATCCTCGCGGAGAATAAATCGGGTCAGCGGCTGTTTGACCAGGGCGTCTCGTGTCACCCCCAGCAGGGCGGCGGCGGTAAGATTGGCTTCCTGAATCAGCCCCGGCTCGCTGAAGGTGAAGTAGCCAACCGGAGCCATGTCGTACAGGTCGAAATACCGCTCCCGCGACGCCTCCAGTTCCTCTTGTACCCGACGCAGTTCCTCGTTTTGCATCTCCAGCTCGATCTGATGCACCTGCAGTTCGTGGAGCACCTGGGCTGCCGCCTCGGGCGAAAGGGTCTCCCGTGCTTTTGCCTTGTTGGCCCTGGCCTTCGCTTCCGCCCGCTGGCGCAGGTCGGCGGCCTGTTTTGAAGGGGGCTTTTTTTGTGTCATGGTTTCCCTTCTCCCGGTAGTGCCGGGCCGATCGCCCGTTCGGTTGTCGCAACGGCATAGACCTTTCCGGACTCATCCACCATTGGCGTGGCGGTCAGCGAAACCTCCACGATCCGGCCATCCTTAGCGACCCGCTGCGTGCGATAGGGCTCCAAAAGCTTATTGTGGCCAAGCTGCTTGACGATCGCCAGTTCTTCCTCCCGCCGGCTCTCCGGGATCCGATCGCGGACATTCATCGCCAGCGCCTCGGCCTCGGTCCAGCCGAAGATCCTCTCGGCCGCCGGGTTCCACGCCAGGATGCAGCCGTTCAGGTTTTCCATGGTGATCGCATCGTTGGCATCACGCACCACCGCGGCAAGACGCCGGAGGGTTTCGGATTCCTGCATCGCCATCTGTACCTTTTTATTCTCCGCAATGTCCGTAAATGTGATCACCGCCCCTTCGATGACATTTTCCAGCGTGCGATAGGGCATCATCCGCAGCAGGTACCACCCTCCCGCCCGCGCCTGGACCTCGACCTCTTTGGGAATCAGACTGTCCAGCACCCCCTGCACATCCTCCACCAGGCGGTCGTAGCCGACCAGGTTGGAGACAATATGCCCCACCGGCCGACCCACATCGGTGGCGATCAGGTTGATCACCCGGGTAATGGTCGGAGTGAATCGCTGAATCCGCTGTTGAAGATTGACGAATACGGTGCCCACCCCGGTGCCGGCCAGCAGATTGTTCATNNGAGTTCTTCGTTGGAGGTCTCCAGTTCCTCGGTGGTGGTCTGAAGGTATTCCTCTTTGGCCCGCAGTTCCCGCTTGAGAATTGCGACGATTTCGTCGGTGTCCGCGGGGCCCTTGTGGCCTTCAACGGAATCGGCGGCGACAGAGGCCTCGGGCCGTTCCGGCTCCGCCGGTGGCGGCGGCGATTCGGCCAGGATGACCAAAAACAGGTTCGCCTCCGCGGCCGGGCCCGCCGACACCGGCCGCACCGTCAGATCGACGATGGTGAAAGAGCCGTTGGTTTTGACCCGGATCCCTGGTTGGTGGGCCGGCTCTTTTTGCGCGATCGCCTTGTGCAGGGCCGTGGTCAACTCCCGCCGCAATCCTTCGCGGGCCATCTTCAGAATATTCATTCCCGCCTCGCCGGGGGCCGGTTCCAGGTACAGACCCGTGCGCCCGTGCAGGTACAGGATCTCCCCGCTCTCGTTGACCAGCGCCCCGACCGGCGCGTACTGCTGGAGCAGCGCCCGTTCGGTCATCTCGCGCAGTTGGATCTTGCTTTCCACCCGCGCCGTCATGGGGGGCCGCAGAATCGCCCGATCTTGCGCTGGAGCCAGAAGAACCTTTCCGATGGCCGGGCGGCGGGCGCCGGGAAGGTCCTCTTTGCGTTGATACAGCTTGGACTTGCGATCCAGGACGGAAAAGAGGTTCACGAACTCACCCACAGTTTCGGAGTTGCCCAAAAAGAGCATCCCGCCCGGGTTCAGCGCGTAGTGGAACAGGGGAATGAGCTTCTTCTGCAACTCCCCGCCCATATAGATCAACAAGTTGCGGCAACTGATCAGGTCCAGCCGGGAAAACGGCGGATCCTTGATCACATCCTGTTCGGAAAAGACCAGAATGTCACGGAGGTTTTTCTGGATGCGGTAGGAACTGCCGTCGGGTTCCGAAGTGAAAAAGCGGGCCAGCCGCTCCGGCGAGAGGTCGGCCAGAGTGCTGGCGGCATACATGCCAAAGCGGGCCGAATCAATGGCCCGGCGGTCAATATCGGTGGCGAACACCTGAACCTTGAAATTCTGCTTGAGAGATTCCACTTGCTCACGGAGCAGAATGGCGATGGAATACGCCTCCTCGCCGGTGGAACAGCCGGGCACCCAGACGCGGATCACCTCGCCGGCGGATTTGTTGGCAATCAACTGCGGGATGGCCTGCTCCTCGAGCGCCGCGAACGCTTCCGGGTCGCGGAAAAAATGGGTTACGCCGATCAGCAGGTCGCCAAAGAGCGACACCACCTCGGCCGGGTTTTGCTGAAGATAACGCAAATACCCGTCGAGCCGTTCGATCTGGTGAACGGCCATGCGCCGCTCGATCCGGCGAATGACGGTGTTGTGCTTGTACTGAGAAAAGTCGTGGCCGGTTTGGCTGCGCAACAGGAGGAAGACCTTTTTCAAGGTCCCTTCGGACTTCGGGGCCGGGACCAGGGCTGGATTGATCGCCTTTCCGAACGCGTGCCCGGCGTAGGCCAGGAGCTGGGCCGGCATCTCCGCCGGCGTCAGCACGAAGTCCACCAGGCCCGTGGCAATGGCGCTGCGCGGCATGCCGTCGTACTCGGTGGATTCGGGATTCTGCGCCATCACCATGCCGCCCTCACCCTTGACCGCNNTGGTCCTGGGCCAGGGAGCGGAAGAAAAAGTCAATGGGCAACCGCTGGCCGTGCGGCGCGGCCGGTTCCAGCAACTGCAGCGTGCCGTTGAGGAACGCCATGTCCCGGTTGGGCGGGATGATGTAGGCGCAGCCGGGCTGCACCGTCATCCCATCCTCCACCTCGAAGACCTGCATCCGGGTATAGCGCCGGACCAGCTCGCTCAGAATACTCTTGTGATCCGGGGCCAGATGCTG
>PMBP01000463.1 GCA_003152975.1 Phycisphaerales bacterium
GCCGAATGCCCCTGCACAAACGGACGCGATCCCGATACACAACATCGGGACTGCGTCCCTCCAAATGATCAGCGGGCGGCGGAGGCGGTGATGAACTGGCCGTAGAGCTTGTCGGTACCGAGGATGTGCTGGGTGAGCCAGTCNNAGGAAGGAGGCGATGCTGACGGCCGAGACCATCTTGCCGGCCTTGATCTTTTCGACCATCTGGTTGACCTGGGCGATCAGCTCGGCGTGGAGTTTTTTGTGGGCGGCCAGTTCGGGATAGCCGTATCGGGCCTGAAGCTGTTCTTCGGCGGCGAAGTGGGTGTGGGTGTACTGGACGAGCTGGACCAGGATACCTTTGGATGCTTCGTCGCCCTTGCCGGCCTTGAGGGCGTCGTGGAACTGGTTGACCAGGGAAATAAGCTTGCGGTGCTGCTGGTCCATGTCGTCAACGCCGACCGAAAGATTGGGGCTCCATTCGATCAGTGCCATGTTCTGTCTCCATTTATATGTCGCAAATATATCAGTTTAATATCCATTGTTAAAGCAAGTACGATACCCTTAGTCTCCGGAGCCAGGCCCTGTCGCACTTGGCGGCGATCAGGATGACGCGGCGGGGACGGGCCGTGGGGCGAGCCACTCGTTGACTTTTTCGAGCATGTTTTTGGGGGAGACGGGCTTGGTGATCCAGTCGTTCATGCCGGCGTCGAGGCATCGCTGCCGATCGGAGGCGAAGGCGTTGGCGGTCAGGCCGAGGATGGGCAGGTCCTTGAGGCCAAGGTTGCGGATCTCGCGGGTAGCGGCCAGTCCGTCCATTTGGGGCATCTGCATATCCATCAGGACCAGGTCGAAGCTACCCTGACGAAGGGTCTCGACGGCCTTCAGGCCGTTATCGGCCAGTTCGACGGTAAAGCCGGCTTTGGTGAGGATGCACTGGGCGAGCTTCTGGCAGCTTTTGTCATCCTCGACCAGCAGGATCCGTCGGACGACAGCACCGGCAGGGGAAGAGGAATCGGTCTGCTTGGGTGTATCCTTGTCACGGCAATCGAAAGANNCAGTTGTATAGTACAATCGAAGTCACTGTCGCGGCCGGATTGACTGTCGAGCGAAGTGCGGCCGCGCATCTGCTCAACGGGGCATTTGACGATGGCCGGCCCCCTCTTCTTTTCGGGTGATCGAGGCATCGACCTGAGTAAAAGCCGCAAAGTTTGTCCGCTGTTTTTCGAGCGGGATTTTGATACGGATATCGGCAAAGAAAAAGTGAATATCGACGGTATTATCGGACGGTGTGGCGATCGCGCCATCGAATTCGGCCGGGTCGATGGAATCGATGGACAGGGTATTTCTCTCGTATCGGGGCGAAACCCTCTTGCGGTTGGTATCAGGCGGTCTGGCCGATGGGAATGCCGGGGATGGCGGAATGGAAGGCCGATAGGAGTTGAGCGGCGGAGAACGGTTTGGTCAGATAGGCGTTGCAGCCGAGATGCCGGCATTGGACGCCGTCGTCGGGATTGCAGGAGGAGGTGATGACGACAATCGGGAGGTCCCGAAGGGGCAGCGCATTGCTGGAGCGGATGCGGGCGAGGATCTCGGTTCNNTCGAGCAGGAGAATCGCGGGACCGTTGGGATTGTTGATGAAATCGTGGCTCAGAAAGTCCAGGGCCTGCTGGCCGTCGGGAAACCGCCGGATCGGCCAGGCGATTCCGATTCGCTTGAGCTCCCGCTTGAGGAGGTAAAAGTGTCCATCGTCATCTTCCGCCACGAGAATGATTGGTTCGGTCTGCATATCACGCCCATTCCCAGCTACAAACGAACGAATCCAAGACGGTATCTGATGCCGCTTTCTTTATTATCGACGCATCTGCTGTAATTTATAAAGAATACTCTGCACGGGTCCGCTCGCAACAGACGGCTTTACCGGCCGAAATATTTCCTCTCGATCAGATTTCTCCCGGGGCGAAGCGGCGAAAGACCTCGTCGGCCAGGCGAACGCGCAGGGCGCGGACCTGGCCGCGGTCTTCGGGGTGGACTCGGTTGGTCAGGATGATCAGGAACGCGCCGGACTTGGGATCGCAGACGATCGAGGTGCCGGTGTAGCCGCTGTGGCAGAAGGCCAGCTCGGAGGCGTACTTGCCCTTGAGCCAGGCGTAGTCGCTGGAGACATCGAAGCCGAAGGCCCGGCTGGCATCCTGTGCGACGGTGAGCCGTCGGACGGCCGCGGGGCTGAGGATTGTGCGACCGCGGAAGGTACCGCCGGCCAGGAGCGTCGAGCAATAGCGGGCCAGATCATCGGCGGTGCCGAATACGCCGGCGTTGCCGGACACACCGCCCATGAGGCGGGCGAGCGGGTCGTGCACTTGCGCGGGGTTGCCGCCGTTGGTGGTCTCCGTTCCGGCGATCCGGTCGAGCAGGGCTGCGGGCGGGCGGTACTGCGTGTCGATCATTCCCATCGGGCCAAACAGGTGCTCGGAGGCGAAGGCGTCCAGCGACTGGCCGGAGATGATCTCGACGATGCGGCCCAGGGTGATGTAGCCGAGGCAACTGTAGCGAAATTCTTCGCCGGGGGCATTGAGCAGCCGCGCCTGGCCGATGGCTTCGATGACCTTGTCGGGGCAACTGTTTCCATACTTGGTCTTTAATTCCGGTGCGTCGAGGTAGGCCGGAAGGCCGGAGGTATGGGTGAGGAGGTGACGGATCTGGATCGGGCGTTTCTCGGCGGTGTCGTAGGCGGAAACAAAGCGGAAGACCGGGTCCTCGGGCAGGAGGCGACCCTGGTCCATCAGGACCTGGATGCAGGCGGCGGTGGAGACCGGCTTGGTCAGCGAGGCCAGGTCGAAGATGGTGTCGGTCGTCATTGGGCGGCGGTCGGGAACGATCGTGCGGTCGCCGAAGGCCTTCAGGTAGAGCACGGCGTTGCCTTTGCCGACGCAGACGACGGCGCCGGGAACCTTGCCGGCGGCCAGTTCGTCGGTGGTGATTTTGTCCAGAGCCGACCAGTCCTTCAATTGCGGGGCCGTATCAAAGGCCTGCCGTCCCGTGATCTGGGGCGTCGGTTCAGTCTGGCAACCGCTCAGTCCCATCATGATCCATGCTCCCAATGCAAGAAAACTAATCCATTGTATCTCATAGCGACAGGATCGAAAAGGCATCATCATTTTTCCATTCAAGAGGGTTTGGATTTCAATTGCTGGATCGCCACGGCCACCGGCGACGGGACTTCTTCGTGCCTTCCGGCGCGTTGCTGTATTTCGTGGATCGCTTCGAAGAGGGCGTAGCATGCCGAATCGTAATCGCAGCCGGTCTGCAGGGCGATGAGCCGTGTGCCGCGGTCGATGAGCTTTTTGTTGCTCGGCGAGACCCAGGTCATGGCGTTGCCTTCAATCCGGCCCAGGGCCGCCATGGTGATCGTCGAGACGGTATTCAGCACGAGCTTGACGGCGAGATGTCGCCACAGCTCCAGCGGGCCGGTTGGCAGATCGCAGGCGATCGAGAAATCCTGCGGGCCGATTGCCGCCTGCCCGAATGCCAGGACCAACGCCCTCGGCCAGGCGCGGTAGCCCTCGGCCTTCAGGAAGGGCAGTAGCGCTGAATCCTGCGGGCCGGCAACGATAGCGATCAGGGCCGAATCAGGGGCCTGCGTCCGCGACGCGTCCAATTCGTTTCCGATCCGGAATTGATGAATGCGGCTATTGTCGAGTTGCGGGGGACTGGCGACGATCTTTTCCGGCGCGCCAATCGATTCAAAGACCGGCCTCGTCCAAGTCAGGCCGCGCGGATTACGACGGAGCATTTGTGCCCACGCTTCGACGGTGGAGGCGTGGGGATTCTTGACGAAGGCCCACGACCGCGGCGAGAGCGAATCGTCGGCGGCGCGGAATGGCGGGATCATAAAGGTCGGCGAGCGTTCGGTGGTATCCGTCAGCACATCGAGCATGACCTCGTCGGCCAGGTAGGTCACCAGTCCCTTGCGGGCATAGAGGTCGCGCTCGAGCTCGATTAATCGGGCCATCGTCTGGACATTGGCATCGGCCTCCACCTGATCGAGGAGGCGGACGAAGCGATTGGCGTAGTCCTGCGGCAAAAGCGATTCGGCGCCGGCGCGGGTTGCGGCCGGACCGAGGTATTCGACCAGCGCCGACTCCAGCGCCGCAGCGACGACCAGCAGCTCGATCGTCGTCGCCTGCATCCGCGTCGAGCCGGTGACGGCCATCGGGCCGGTGGCCAGATCGAGCCGAGTGATCCGCGGCTCGTCGATAATCTCGCGCGACCGCTGGACCTGCTGTCGCAGCAGGTCGGTGGGATTGTTATAGACGAAAAAGACCGAGGCCTCCGCGTCGAGGCCCTCCCACGCGGCGCCGATGACAAACGAGGTCTCGCCGCCTTCGGTGATCGCGACGACCACATCGCCGCCGCCGACGCCCAGGTCTCGCAATTGTCGCCGTCCAAACCCCTGAAAGTCCTCAAATCCCTCGACCGACCGGATCAGGGCAAAGTCACCGCCGGCCATGACACTGAATACAATGTCCTCCCGATTTGCGACGGCAGGGGGGGTCGATGGTTTTCGCTGTTGCCAGAATCGCCGCCAGGCCGCCTCCAGCAGGATGCTCAGACGCCCCGTGGCGCCGCAGCCGGTAAAGAAGATCTTGCGCCCCGAGCGCATCGCCTCCAGCAGGGCCGACCGCAATCGTCGCCACTGGACGGATTGCAGAACGCGCTGCGCCACGGGTGGAATATCGCGATCGACGCTTTGGAGCATCCGCACCGCCGCGGGAAGGTCCTGCCGCGAGGTCCTGCCGAGGTCCATCGTCTTTGGGTGAAAGGATTCGGTTGTCAGTTCGCCGAGACGGAACGCTTTTTCCTGTTCGAGATATTGCTGCGCCTGTTGCCGGGCCGTCTCGTTCATGGTGCGGTCTCCGGTTGGGTCGATTCGACGACGACCAAGCCGTTGGCGATCCGCCGCGGCCGGCCGTCAGAGGGGCTGTTCATGATCTTGCCGTCGAGCCAGAGTGTCGAGGAGCCGCCGCCGTCGAGATTGAGGGCGTGGTCGCAACCCAGGTGTTTCATCAAGTCGGCCAGCTCAGGAAACGACATGCCTACCGACAATCCCTTTTGGCGGCCATCGACCACGACGAGGAAATACTTATCGTCGTTCCAGCCGATCGCCGTGCGGGGGTGGCGCGGCTGCTGGCCGTTCCACTGCCGGACCTGGCCGTCCTGAACGAGGACGGGCCCGCCGCCGATGGCGACCAGCACGCCTGACAGATCGACGCTTGTGTCGAGTTTCAATTGAACCGTCTGGCCCGATTGGAGTTGGGTAGCCGGGCCTGTGACCTTCGGACCCAGTGATAAGATCAATCGGCCATCCTTCAATGGATGATCGCCGCCCTGCCATGTCTGGACAATTCGGGTCTCGACATCATGGCCGACTTTCAACGGCAGATCCTTGGCATCGATGGGCTCCAATTCGTATTCGATTCCACCCTGCGTCCGCGTGGACGGCCCCAGCCCGGAGCTGTACAGGACCGCGCCATCCTCCGGCCGGACTTCGTTGAGGCCGATCCGCAGATCACGGCCATCGGCAAAGACCGCCCGCATCCTGGGCTCGACCTCGGCCGTATGCGGCTGCCCCTTGACATCCAACCAAAAACAGGTCCCCTTTGGCCCGCTGACCAGTTGTCCCCGCCAGATCTGCAGGCCGGTCGGGTCGCCCTGATAGGGGTCCGTCCGGATCACGAAAAAATCGCCATTGATTGCGGCGACCGGTCGGGCCTTGCCCGACGACAGATGGGCCACCTGGTCCGGCAGAGATTCGAGCCCAAAGATGTGATCCTGGGCCAGTGTCGTAAGGAACGAATACCGCTGGGGATTTCGCTGAATTTGAAGGATGTGAATGGACCACGGCTGATCGCCGGTACGACGGTGAGTATATTCGATTCCCGCGGGCACCACCGGCCGGCCGAGGAACCGACCCAGCTCGCGCGGGGATTGCGCGCTGCATCCGCAGACCAGCGACGCGACCAGCAACCCTATTACCCAAAACCTCCGCAGGGCAAGGGGGCTGAATTTCCGTCGATTCATGTCCATGCCTGTCTCCGGTCAAATCTATATGCAAGAGGAATGATACCGGCCGAAATATCGAATGTAAAATCCTTTGTCGGCCGCGTCCGATTCTCAAGGCACAAAATCCTTGCGATCCTCCGATAATCCGGCCGCTTTCAATCGCTTCCGCAGACGCCAAAAGCCGGGCCGGTTTTTCCAATTCGCGATAAAGTAGCCTCGGTTCCGTGCCGATGAATCCCTCGTCGTAAAGACCATCTAACCCGGTTTGCATGAGGAACGCATGTTCGGCTGGTTTCGAAGACGAAAACGAATCGAGTTTGACTGGAAGATCAGGGGCTTCGAGGTGGACCTGTATCCCAGCAACCGAAGCTGCGTCAAGAAGGACATGCGTTTTGTCCGGCCGCAGCAATTGCCGCCGCTGATGGTCCGCAAGGCCGCATGGCGAAGATAGTCGGCGGCATCCCCTGTCCCCATTGCCTGAAACGATTTGCCGGGTCCCATTGCATCACGAAAAATCCGTATCCCCGTTGAGATGTTCTCCCGAATCGGATATAATAGAATAGTACGAGAATTTTTCCGGAGGCATACGCCCAGTTGGATAATAGTCGAGAGCAGTTGACCGTAAAAAGGGAACTGGCCGTGCTGGTCGGGGCCTATAAGACGGCCTACGAGGCCAGTCGGCCGGACAATCTGGCCGAGCTGACGGCTCTAGCCGAGACGGCCGGGGCGATCATCGTCAGCCGGTTCCAGCAAAAACTCCGCGATATACACCCCGCCACCTACATCGGCCGCGGCAAGGCCGAACAGCTTCGGGACCGCGTCGTCGAGCACAAGGCCGATGTCGTCATTTTCGACAATGACCTGTCGCCGGGTCAGATCCGCCAGCTCGAAGAGATCGTTGAGGCCAAGGTCATCG
>PMBP01000326.1:0-2473 GCA_003152975.1 Phycisphaerales bacterium
TACATGATCGCCATCGGCACCAACGAACAGGCCCTGCGATTGTCCGGAATCTCCCCCGGCCGAATCAAGCTGGCCGTCTTTGTCTTGTCCGGGTTGCTCTGTGCCGTCGCCTCCATCATCCACACCGCCCGTTACCAGGCCAATCCCAACAACGGCCAGGGCTTGGAGTTGCAGGCCATCGCCGCCGTCGTCATCNNGCGGCGGTCGTCATCGGCGGAACCAGTTTGATGGGTGGCCGCGGCTCGGTCATCAACACCTTCTTCGGTGTGCTGATCATCAAGGTCCTCGAGACTGGTCTGGCCCAGGTCGGGGCCCAGGAACCGACCAAGCGGTTGATCACCGGCCTGGTCATCGTCGCGGCCGTCATCCTCGACTATTATCGCCATCGTCTCCGCAAATCGTCCGGCCTTTCGGGGTAACGCCTATGTCACGGCCCATTGTCGTCATCGGAAGTTCCAACACCGATATGATCGTCCAACTGGACCGTATTCCCGCTCCCGGCGAGACAGTGCTGGGCGGCCGCTTCAGCACCGCCCCCGGCGGCAAGGGAGCCAACCAGGCCGTGGCGGCTGCACGGGCAGGGGGGCAGGTGGTGTTTGTTGCCCGCGTGGGCGCCGACTCCTTCGGCGATCAGGCAATCGCTGGTTTTACCGCCGACGGGATCGATACGCGATTTATTGTCCGTGACGAAACCACCGCTTCGGGTGTGGCGTGTATCTTTGTTGACCGCAACGGACAAAACAGTATCGCCGTTGCTTCAGGTGCGAACATGCGACTTACGCCGTCAGATCTCCACGCGGCCGAAGGAGTGATCGCTGATGCGGCGGTTGTGCTAATGCAATTGGAGATCCCGCTGGAAACCGTAGATGTCGCGGTTGACATGGCGGCCGCTCACGGAGTGCCGGTGATCCTCAACCCCGCCCCCGCGCAGCCGCTGCAGGATGATCTGCTAAGGAAGATTGCCATCCTGACGCCCAACGAGATCGAAGCCGGAATGCTGACCGGGATACGAGTTACTGACGAGGCCTCGGCGAAGAAAGCCGAGCTGGCCTTGTGCGGCAGGGGAGTTGCGATGGTCGTGGTTACACTCGGCGATCGCGGTTCGCTTCTGTGCGGCCGTGATCAGATCATTTCGATTCCAGCCTTTCCTGTCAAGGCAGTCGATACCACCGCCGCCGGCGATGTCTTCAATGGAGCCCTGGCCGTCTGCCTTGCGGAAGGCCAGTCGATCCATGACGCCGTCCGTTTTGCCTCGGCCGCCGCGGCGATCTCCGTCACGCGACTCGGAGCTCAGCCCTCGGCACCGACAAGGCCGGAAATCGAGAGGTTTCTTTTAAAGTAGAGAAACTGCCCCTGTTTTATTTCTAATCCAAAGACAATTCCGGAAGATCCTCGCTGCCGCTCTGCCGCCACTGGTCGAACCGGTCCTTCATCCGCTGGCTGGCCGCGGTCTTTTCCTCATCCGACATGGCCTGGAACCGTCGCCCCATCTCTTCAAACCGTGCCCGTTCGGCCATTCGCTCCTCCTCGGTCATGGTCATCATCCGCCCCATGACCTTCTGGAATCCCGTCCGGAGGCGGGCCTGCTCCTCTTCCGTCAGGTTCAGGTTCGCCCAGATATTCTGCCACTCGGGTTTTTGCCCGCCGGCGGACATCGATCCGCCGATCATGTCCATCATCCGATTCATGCCCTGCTGAAGACGGGGCTGCTCCTGAATCGGCGTTGGTTGTTCCCAGGCAACCTGTTCGGGTTTCTGCGGCGGGTTATCCAAAAACCATTGCAGGAATTCCTCATCTTCTTTGGTCAGCTCGTTGGTCTTGACCGGTTCAGCCGGTTTGCTTTCGACTATCGGTTCGGGTGCTGGCGGATGGGGCGCCGGTTGGGGCTTGGGAAACAGCCAGTCTATTCCCAATCCGGCCACCAGCGCCGCCGCAACGGCCAACACTCCAATTGCCAGAATCCCCGTGCGAACAGTTCGATCCATCATCGTCTCCCAATCTAAGCCACGAACTTGATGTCGAATATCAAATTGAAAATTGGAAATAGATAATCGAAATTATCATTTTATGCCGGGTGCCCCACTGTCTGGGCAAACAGGACCCGTTGTTCCGGCCGAAGCTTCAATTCCTTCTGGGTGTTCTCTTTGTCGCAGTTGTGGAACCACGCCGCAAGCCCCGTCGATGCCGCGAACAGGTACACATTTCCCGCAATCAGGCCGGTATCCACGAAAAAGTATGACTTCTGGATTTCCGTGTCCTTCAGGCCCGGTTCCTGGAACGGCGCCGAGCCGTATTTGGCCAGATCGACGACATAAAAAATATTGACCGGTGCCGTTGCCGCCGCTCCCCGCCGATTGGACCTGGCGCGGAGATCCCCCGCCACCACCGGCATCAGCTTATGCCCGGCCGGGTCATAGACATACACGCCCTCCGGAAGTGCTACATACAGGTCGATCTCCTGCGAGTTGCTGGC
>PMBP01000326.1:2522-2789 GCA_003152975.1 Phycisphaerales bacterium
TATCGTTGCCGCCGCTGCCGGCACGGCCTTCAGAAAAGTCCTGCGATCCATGGTCATCTCCCTTTCAAAGAATTCGTGAAGTGTCCAATCGATCGATCATTGTACCACAGGAACCGCTAAGAATCCATGACCAGATTCCTCGAACAAGCCGCAGGCATCGAAATCCCCGAATTCGCGTTGATTTCTCATCCCGGCATCCTATAATAAACAATAGAAAAGGGACGCTTCAGAGTCTGCAAGTTAGATACAAGTATTCGGTGGGTCATG
>PMBP01000014.1 GCA_003152975.1 Phycisphaerales bacterium
GGTCCTTTGACCAGAAACGGCCAATTGGAATGTATGCCTTGAAGCAGCGGATCGACAGCGGACGAATTTGCACTCGGAGTCAACCGTACCCAGTTATCCAGCGAATCGAGCCGTCGCACAAACCGGGCGCCGATCAATTCCTCTAACATCGATTTATCAGTCGGTTCGCCTCGTTGCCCGAGCAGACCCGTCCAGCCCGTCACAAGCAGGTTGCCTCCTTGCTGAACATAATGGCCGAGTAGTTTGACATCGGAATCCGAAAGGATCGCCGCTTGCGGAAGCAGGACCACTTGAAACTGGCTTAGCCGATCCAGAGATGCATTCTCATCCAAAATGATCCCCCACGGGATATGCTCATACACAAGGGCCTTGTGCGCACCCTGAAAGCTCTGGAAATAGTCAGCNNTGCTCATAGACCATCGCCTTGTGCGCGCCCTGAAAGGCCATGAAATAATCCGCGGGGTGATCGCGCCCGTACCAGTCGCGGGTCCGGCTGCTGAAGTAGATCACCACATCGGCAACGGGCTTGTGGCCGAAATGTTGCTGCTTGGAATGGACTTCTTCAAAGGCCTTTCCGATCCGTTCGTATGTCACAGGATCCAACCCGCCGTCGAATCCGGTCTTATCCACGACGGTCACAAATGCATTATGGGCTAGCAATGTAAACAGTTCCCAGCGAATATCGTTGAGCGGCCGGTTGGTCTGATCGTGGTACATCCGCACGCCTCGCTGCATGGCAACCTGCACCGGCAGGCCCGGCGTGGCGGCCCGGTAGAACTCGGCATTGAGGCCCACCGTCAGCGCACTGAAACCCCAAACGCCCGTTTCGCCGGTGATGAAATCGCCGTTGCCGGCATGCTGAACCGGCCGCTGTCCGACTTCCCAGGAGAATGGCGGATTGCCGTGGTAATTGAAATCCACCGTGGTCTTTGGATTGAGCGATTTGATGTGCGCGGCCAGCGCCTTTTCAAACCGCTGGCTGGAATGATACCGGAACTGAAGCATATCATCCCATGCCTGATCCCATGTCGCTCCGGCGGGCATCGCATGGCCGAATTCCTTTTCGTACTGAGCGCGGCAGGTTTGGCACCAACATCCATACGGTGGCCCGAAACCCTGGTCCAGCATGTCGAGATGAAAACCCGCGATCCCATACGCCAACTGCTCGGCCACGATCTTCTTCATCACCTCGAGGTACCCGGAATTGTAACAGAATCGCCCGATCCGCTTTCCGTCCGGATCCACCATCTCATATTCCGGATGCTGCTGGAGATAATGTCCTCCCTGTTGGACCACACAGTAGGCAATGACCGGCAATGTATGTTTGGCCGCCTCCTCAATCGTTTCGCGCAGGGGATCTTGATTGCCAAGTCCCGGGGCCTTTGAAAGAAGGTGGGAATCGTAATAGGCATAGTCCCCATCGCGGGCCCAGATCACCAGGTAATCGCAGTGTGCCTCGACACATCGCCGGACGATCTCCCGGCCGTCGAATCGTGCACAATACCGCGCATCCGCGGGGTCACTGTAACCGAACTGGGCTCCGGTGGGACCGACTTCCATCCCGACCAGAGACCGCTGATACCAGGATTGAGGGAGGGGTTCGTTCTCGGCCGCGGCGGAACGGGGCCCAAGCAAGCAGGCTCCGGCAGTGAGGGTGACGAACCATACAAGCCATTGTGAGTGATTCATGCTGCTCTCCATCATTCGTTCGGAAAACTGCGATCTCTACAATACGGACTCATGTCCCGATTCGATCATGTGACACATTCATCTTTGGATTCGTCATCCCCGGAAAAATTAATAATGGATGGGGACACCCTTCAACCGGTGACAAAAGTATCGTACATTCGGCTTGTCTGTTATCGCAAGAAATTTCTGAATTCAATTAACGGTAAGAACTCATTTCAGGCAGAAACAACCGCGCGTGTCAGTTTCACGGTTGAACCATCACTGAGATCTGTTGGCTACCTACGGCGATTTTATAACGGCCTGATTTCTCCAATGTGAGTGGGAATCCCAGCGATTCCTTCTGCCCCTCACGCGCCCAAGCCCATTCGGACGCAACGGGTTCTCCGTCCAATCGCAGGACCACCCGACTGCCGTCGAGGAAAGTGTTGGCAATATTGGCGCTAACGGTGAATTCCTCACCCGCCTTGATTTCCTTCGGCGACTCGGTGAGGACCGTGCAATCGTAATCGGTTTCGATATTCCAGCCGCCGACTTCCAGCGTCGGCTCGTCTTTCCCGGCGATTTTCGCCGCGATGGTGGCGGTGACTTCGCGCGTCTCGCCGGGTAACAAACTGAAGTAATTGTCACTCCACAAGACCGGCAGAATCTCCGTACCGCCCCGGCCTCGTGTCAGGGCCAGTTGAACGAAGAACGCTATTTGGTCCGTCGAATTGGTTACTTTCACCCGAGCGATCTTCTCGGTGGCGCGGGTCTCCATATTACAGGTCGCCTCGAGCTTGACGGGCGGAAGGGAGTGCAGCGCCTGCATGGACCCGCCTTTCTGGGCGGGTAACCAATATAGGTTGTCCGAAACCCGATTGCCGGCGGCGTCGGTCAGATCGAGCCGGACAAAATAGACCGGAGGCACCTCCGGAAGTTTAGGTAAATCAAAGATGTCGCGATATCTATTTGCGGCCACATCCGTGATCTCCTGCTTTTCAAAAAGCAAACGCATCGAGAGGTCGTACACTCGTGCTCGGACCTTCAGACCGCTCCGGGGCTCGAGCGAGTGATTCACCACCGTCACCATTGGCTCGATCAATCCGAGTTGGATATGGACCGGTTCGTTGGCGCGCTTGATGAAATAGTAACTCACCATCGGCTTCAAATACCAATCGAAAATCTGCCACTGCACATCGGCCCAGGCCGAATTGATCTTCCACTGCGTAAAGCCGCTGGTGATGTCCCACAGCCGATGATTGACGGCTTCGAACATGGCGCGGTGCTGATCGGCCGTGGTCAGGTGCCCCTGCCAGACATAATCCCCTACCGTGGTCGGCTCGCCGTAAACGCGGCGCACGGCCGCATCATAGGGCTGGTAATACTGATTGGCGCCATGATGGGCCCAGGTGGCATCCAGGGGGAAGGTCGGGCCGGGAGCCACTTCACCCAGCTTGGGAATGAACTTCTGCAGGCTACTGAGGGGAGGCAGGGAGGCCGAACCGGACTCGGTCATAAACATCCAATTGGGAACCTCTCGCACTCTCCGGTAATACTCGGACGGTTCTTCCCATCCATAGGTGTTGTATCCGAGGTCCGTCATCCCGGTGGGCATGTCCTCGCGAAACCACGGCTGCACCTGGTCTGGGGTCACATTGGGCATGCCAGCCGAGGGGATCCAAAAGCGGCTGCCGTCCAATTCGATCACGCTGGTACGCCACGGCCGGTAAACCTCCTCACGGGTGAATCCCTCATTGCTGGCCATGTACATGACCAGGCTCGGATGATTACGGTAGCGTTTGATAATGTCCCGGGTACATTTCACCACCAAAGGCACATCCCCGGGATACTTCGAACCGGTCTGCATCCAGGAGCAACCATAGAAACACTGGCCGATCATTACACCATAGCGGTCGCAGGCATCGAACAGGAAATCCGGCGGGTTGGCGATGTCCTCGAAGTAAATCAGGTTGAGGTTGGCCTGTGCATAATAACGAATCTCGGTGTCGATCCGCTCCGGCGTCCAGTCCATAAGCGCGTCAGGTTGAATGTAGCCGCCCCGGGCGAACACTTTCTGTCCGTTGATCTGGATGCGGCGTCCGTA
>PMBP01000035.1 GCA_003152975.1 Phycisphaerales bacterium
CAATCCCAGAAAGCCGACCAGCACCCGCAACCCGGCATAGCCCAGCCAGTCCAGAACAACATTCCGCCGCTTCTTGTTGTGTTCTTTTCCCATGAAAATTCCCGAAGATCGATATGGAGGTATTATGGATTAACTGAGGGGGCTGTCAAGGGTAGGGATTGACAAAACCACAGCCGGCTTTACAATAGGGGAAACCTATGGAAAGGAAAACCAATGGAGTTTGATCCCAATCAGCCGCTGCAGGGGCCCGTCAATGGCCCTGTAGAACCGATGATTCCCCCGCCCCCCCCGCTTGTCCAGCCAGCATCAATGCGATATCCCCCCCTGCCGCTGCCGGAACCAAAGCCCAAACGGTCGGGTTGGCGGATCTTCTGGACCATCGTGCTGGTGTTGTCGATCCTGGGCAACGGTGTTTTATTCTTCTGCCTGATCGCCGTCGGGGCGGCCNNCCCAGGGAGGCAGTCTCCTGGGGCATCACGAGTATGTCGAGCAGGTCCTGTTTGATGGGAATCCTTCCTCAAAAATCGTCGTGATTCGGCTGGAAGGGATCATTGACCGTCTGACCAGCGAAAACATCCGCCATCAGATCGAGATCGCCCGCGGGGACCCCCAGGTTCGCGGCCTGATCATTCGGACGATCACTCCCGGCGGAATGGTTTCGGCCAGCGACCAGATCCACCGGGCTATCCGCCAATTCCGGGAACAGACCAACAAGCCCGTCGTCGCATTCATGGAAACCGTGGCCGCATCGGGCGGATACTACACCTCCGTGGCCTGTGACCGGATCATCGCCGAACCGACGGCCATCACCGGCAGTATCGGAGTCATTATGAGCAACCTGGTCATGCAACGGTTGCTCGAGGACAAGCTGGGGATTCAACCGGTCGTCATCAAGTCGGGGCTGAAGAAGGACTGGCCCAGCATGTACTCGCTCCCTTCGGAGGAACAGAAGCAGTACCTCACGGAGAAGCTCATCCGGCCGGCCTACGAGCGTTTTGTCTCGCTGGTCTCCGAAGGCCGCAAACACGCGACGGACGATGCCCAGATTCGGCGGCTCGCGGATGGGAGTATCTTCACGGCCCCCGAAGCCATGGCCAACAAGCTCATCGACGCCGTGGGATATCTGGATGACGCCGTCGAACTGGCTCAATCGCTGGCCGGGACTCCGGATGCCCAGGTGGTGGAATACAAGATTCCGTTTTCCCTGGCCAACTTGCTGGGAGCCGAAGCGAAGAATTCCTCCCTGATGTCCATTGACCGGAAGATGCTGGATGAAATGGCCACTCCCCGGCTGATGTACCTGTGGGACATGCAGGTGCCATAATCGCCGTTGCTCCGACCGGAGGGTTTCAACGGGCGGTTATGACAGGATCAACCGACCATCGATGGCGAACCATCGGAAGCTTGACCCCTTCGAGGTCCAGGAACTGCCCCAGGTGCCGGGCAAAGGTTTGCAGGGCCTGCGGATCGACGGGTCTGAGCAGATAGAAACTGGCATTGAGAGCATAACAGCGATGAACCACAGCCCGGTCCGATCGTTCGGCAACGACAAGAACCGGAACCTTTTGAATTCGCGGATCTTCCTTGAGACGGGCAACAATTCCGATACACTCTTCGTCGGGACAGATCCAATCCAGTAAAATCAGGCAGGGCCGAAGTTCAAGGGACGCCAAATCGCTGTCGCCTTTCAGTCCATCCAGAAGCGTCCGTACTCCGTCAAAGCCGACGATTTGATATCCGGCCGAATCACTGGAAAGAGTCTTGAATAAGACGGACTCGCTCGACGGGCGGTTGGTCAACAACAGAATCATCGAGATGGGTTTCATGGGTAATGGTTCCTCCAACTTCAAACCCCATCCAGGAATGGAACTTCCAATAGGGAGAAAAACATTCCGGTNNAAGGCTGCATCCAAGCCGATGACATCGATCCACTTCTATCGGATCGTCGGTGGTGGTCACCATGATAATGGGAATCACCCTCAGCCGGGGATCCTTCTTGAGAGCCTGCAGGACTTCGATTCCATCCACCTTCGGCATGCGGATATCCAGCAACAGCAAATACGAATCACTTTCGACCAGTGCGGTCCGGGGGTTCGGATGAAAGAAATAATCCAGAATGGCCTGACCATCGGGGAAGCGGACGATGGGATTTTCGACCCCCGCCCGCTGAAGGTTTTTCCGAATCAGGGAGAAATGGCCTTCATCATCTTCCGCAATGAGAATCACCGTTTCTTTGCGCATGGACACCTCCGTCAACTCCCCTGTTCTGCTTCAATCCGTCATCCCATTTGAACACACCCAAGACCTAAAACTACCACGACCGCTTCATATCCGGTTATCAAGCACATTCACAAGGCAACCTCTCTCGTTCCACGGTGAAGTATGGGGATTATGGTACAGGTCCGAATTGTGGAAGTCAAGAAAGTATTTATTTATGATCGACTCTTCCGTTCTAGAAATGACACCCAACGATGGATTGGAATTTTCCGAAATCCTCGTGGCCCCAAAAAACACCGACGGCGGCCGAATATCGGACCGCCGTCGTTTTTGGATTCAATTACTGGGGGTCATCCGCACCCGGCGACCCGCCGACTTGGGTACTGGCCCGCCACGCTTCGGCATGGTCCCATGCCTCGGCCGGGAGATGATCGTTGACAATCACCAGGGAATGTCCGCCGCCGTTTGTCGAAGGATACCAGTTCCCCTGATAGGTAAACCGCAGGATGGCCGTCACATAGGGATCCGGCAGCACCAAGACAATCGTCTCGCCGCGGTCCTTCAGGGCCCCGACATACGGCCCCACCACGGAAATACTGGTGCCGTACAGGGCCTGGAAAGCGGCGACATCGGCCGCGACAATCACAAACTGGCCGGGA
>PMBP01000473.1 GCA_003152975.1 Phycisphaerales bacterium
GATGTCCTCGTAGCGGCCGACCCAGGCACACCAGTCGCCCTTGGTGGACGATTCCAGCGTGGTGTCGCGGAAGGAGATCAAGAGGCGCCCGTCGGGGGCGTACTTGCCGACATGGCGGTCGCCGGTGAGGGCGCCGGGAAGCTCGCGGGGCTTTGTCCAGCTCTTGCCTTCGTCGTCGGAGAAGATCACAAACGAGTTGAGCTTGCGGCTGTTTTCGCGTAACAATACCGCGATCTGGTTGCCGTCGGGCGAGCGGATCAGGCCCGGTTCGCACAGGTGGGCCGGCGGCAGCGAGGCGATCGGGGACGGCTGGCCCCAGTGCAGGCCCCCGTCGGCCGAGAAAGTCTTATAGACGATGAATACCGGCGGCGTTGTGGCCTTGCCGCCTTCGTGGAGGAAGCGGCCGTCATCGTGAAACAGGGCCATGGTGCTGCCATCCTTGAGCCGCTCGACGCTGCTCATCGCGACCACGCCGCCGAAATCGCCGATCGGTTCCAGCTCGCTGAAGGTCTTGCCGTCATCTTCGGAAAAGGCCATCCGGATTGGATACAACCCGGAAAACAGAATCAGCCGTTTCTTGCCCGCCGCATCGATCACGCGGTGGATCGTCGGCGTTTCCTTGGAGGTTTCCCAGCTCTTCGGCGTGGGCAGGCGCTCCGACCAGGTAAGCCCGGCGTCGGTACTGCGCTTCATCACGATCGCGCCTTTGCCGTGACCCTTGGGATAGACAATGATCATCGTCTTGCCGTCCTCCAGCAGGACCGTCGTCGGGTGGCCGAGATACTGGCCCGCTTCGCGATCGACAACCACCTGCCGCTGCGTCTGATTGGCCAGGTCCAGCAGCGGAATCGAATACCCCCGTGGCGGATTTGAAGGCGCATCAGCGGCAAATGCGGATAGGGATAATGCGGACATAAATACAATGATTAACAGGCGACGCATGACGCTCTCCTTATTTCAAGACAGCCTTCAAGCTCAGATTTCGGATCTGGATCGCCCCGGCAAAGAGTCCCGGTGTTTCCCAGCCGAGGTTGGTGGTGCTGATGCGGTAGTCGCGGATGTCGCGAGAATCTTTCAGATAGCCCTTGTCCCAGCCGGCCGCCAGAGCGTCGAGAATCAGCGGCCGCAGGTCCTTGTCGATGGTGACCCACCGGCCGTCGTGCAGACTCTCGGCCGTGTAGGCGGCGCCGCCGGGGTTGAAGATCAGCTTGGCCGAGGGGTCGGCGAAATCGGCCGCGACATAGGGCGGCACGATGCGGTCGCGGTCGTCGTAGAGCGGCACGATGAACCACAGGAAATCGCCGAAGCCCTTCGAGTCGCGGTTGCGGTTCTGGATCGTCAGGACAAACGGCACCTGCCCGCAGTGTAGGTCGCGCGTATAGCCGGGGCCTGTAGTGCGATTGCCATCGACGAGCCGCGCCTCGATGTGCACGATAACCTTACTTGTTTCATCCAGATTCGGCGACGACTCGATGGCCTGCTCGACCAGCAGGTGCGGCCACGGCTGGCCCGAGATGCGGAACTTGCCGTCGTACTCGATCGGCGAGTTGATCCGCAGGGTCAAATCTGACTGTTCGGTGGCCGGTTTGCCGACAATAACTTCCTTGGCGGAATTGGCATAGCCAAATCCCCCGCCCGGCAGCGACTGGCGCTTGGCCGTCGCCAGCGTAAAGCGGCTGTTCCACTGGTCCAGTTGCCACACCGGTTCGCCCGCCCCTGGCTCGATGCCCCCAATGACGGTCTCGACGACCTTCTTGCCCATCGGTGGAGCCATCACCTGAAAGCCGCGTTGAAAATGCCCATCGCGAATGAGCTCGATGGATTTGTTTTCGGGAGCGGAGGGCGAATCGGGAACAGCGGCAGCAGACGACATTAGGGCCAAGGCCGGGATCATCCACCTCGCTGCGCTCGGTGGCTGCCACCCTCGCGGTACAACTACGATCCGTCGGATCATGTCCACCTCCCGTGGGTCGGTCGGCTAATCGTCTCCCGTGTCCAGGATGCTCATGAAGGCCTCCTGCGGAATCTGGACCATACCGATTGATTTCAGGCGTTTTTTGCCTTCCTTCTGGCGCTTGAGGACCTTCATCTTCCGCGTGATATCGCCGCCGTAGAGCTTGGCCGTGACATCCTTGCGGAAGGGCTTGATGGATTCGCGTGCGATGATTTTGCCGCCGATGGCCACCTGCAGCGGGATCTCGAACTGGTGCCGCGGGATGGCCCGGCGGAGCTTGATGAGCAGCCGGCGTCCGCGGTGCTCGGCGTTGGAGCGGTGCACAATCAAACTTAACGCATCCACAATGTTCTTATTGACCATGATGTCGATCTTGACCAGGTCGGCATCCTCGAAGCCGAGAAACTCGTAATCCATCGTCGCATAGCCGTGGCTGATGCCCTTGAGCTGGTCGTAGAAATCATAGACGATCTCGGCCAGCGGCGCGATGTACTCGATCATCACGCGCGTGGGGCTGAGGTAATCGGTCTTGACCAGCTTGCAGCGCCGCACCTCGGCCAGCCGCATGATCCCGCCGATGGAATCGACGCCGGTGATGATCTCCAGCTTGACCATCGGCTCGCGGATCTCCTCGAGCTGGCTGCGGTCGGGAAGTTCGCTGGGCGAGTCGATCCGCTTGACCTTGCCGTCGGTGGTCTTGTATTCGTAGCTGACCGTCGGGGCCGTCTGCACGACATCGACATCGTTTTCGCGTTCGAGCCGCTCCTGGATGATCTCCATGTGCAACAAGCCCAGGANNCGCAGCGAAAACCGAACCCCAGCGCCGGGCTGTTCTGCGGGATGAATGAGAAGCTGGCGTCGTTGAGCGAGAGCCGCTCGAAGGCGGCGCGGAGCTTGGGATAGTCGGTCATGTTGCCGGGATAAAAATCGGAGAAGACCATCTGCATCGGCGCGACATAGCCGTGCAGCGCCTCGGTGGCCGGGTGGTTGTCGTCGGTGATCGTGTCGCCGACATGGACATCGTGCAGGTCGCGGATGGCGGCGATGACATAGCCGACTTCGCCGGAACCGAGCGTATCGACGGCCGTCATCTTCGGCGTGAACTTGCCCAGCTCGCCGACGACATAGGTGCGGCCGGCGCCCATCAGGCGGATCTTCTGCTTGGTCCGCAGGCACCCGGCAAAGACGCGGACATAGCAGATCACGCCGCGGTACTCGTCATACAAGCTGTCGAAGATCATGGCCGCTGTGGGCTCGTCGGCCCGGTCCTTGGGCGGCGGCAGCAGCGTGACCACCGCCTCCAGCAGCTCGGCGACGCCGATGCCGCTCTTGCCGCTGATGCGGAAGCATTCGTTCTTGCGGATGCCCAGGACATGCTCGATCTCGTCGCCGACGACATCGGGCTGGGCCGCGGGCAGGTCGATTTTGTTGATCGCTCCGAGGATCTCGACATTGTTCTGCACCGCCAGGTACGCGTTGGCCACCGTCTGGGCCTGCACGCCCTGCGTGGCATCCACGACAAGGATCGCCCCTTCGCAGGCGGCCAGCGCCCGCGAGACCTCGTAGTGAAAGTCCACATGCCCGGGCGTGTCGA
>PMBP01000095.1 GCA_003152975.1 Phycisphaerales bacterium
AGCCGGAGTCGCCGGCGAATTGACCGTTACGCTTCCGAAGGACGCCGGGTTCACAAAGGCCTCACCCGTCAACCTTCGCGGTGAAAAAATCGGCGAGCCACTGAAGATCGACAATGGCAAGTTTACATTTCCTCTCGGTGCCTTTGCCCCTGTGAGTTTCATTCTGAATTAGAGACAGAGGATGGCCTATGAAATATCTGTGGATAGTTTTGTTTGGATTGATCGCGGTACCGGTCTTTGCCCAAATGCCCGATCCTCCGGGACAGGTCAAGACCGGACAGCAACCGAAGAACGAGGCGTATCTGTTCGCCCACATGATGGAAGGCGACTATTGGCGGCTGTATTACAGCGTCAGCATTGACGGCCTGCATTGGGAGCTGCTCAACGGCGGCAAGCGGGTCTTCGAGGACTATCGCGGCCACGCCGACATCTGTAAGGGACACGACGGCCGCTATTATCTGGTGGGCAACCGAGGCGACAACAGGCCGGACATCAATTTTTGGGTCTCCGGCGATCTGATCACCTGGACAAAGTTCAGCGACTATACCCCAGATCTGAAGAGCGTGCCCGATTATCCCAAGGCGATGGCCAGGATCGGGGCGCCGAAGATTTATTTCGACATATCAACCTCAAAATANNGGTATTGGGCGGGACAACGGACGCTGTATGTAACCTCGAAGGATCTTAAGCAATTCGCCGATCCACCGCGAAAGCTGTTTTCGTGGGATATGGCGACGATTGATACGATCGTGCGGCGCGTGGGGGACCGATACTTCGCGATCGTCAAGGATGAACGGTATCCCACACTGGATTGGACGACCGGCAAGACCATTCGGATTTGCAGTGCATCGAGTTTGCTGGGGCCATATTCACAGCCGGAACCGCCCGTCAGTCCCCAATTTCGCGAGGCCCCGACGCTGATCCCGTCGCCCGACGGCACGGCCTGGTATCTGTACTATGAGCAGTATCCGGGGGTCGCTTATGGGCTGTCCGTGGCCGCTTCGCTCGATGGGCCGTGGTTTCAGCCGGCGGGCAACCAGCGGCCGGACTGGGACAAATACAGCGTGACCCCCAAGGCCCGCCATGGATCGATGATTCCCATCAGCCGCAAGCAATACGATGCGATCCGCGGGGCCTTCGGCAAGCCAGCCATACCCTGAAGGAGGTTAGCGATGAATGTCGGATTGTCGGCAGAAGTCAGGAAGGATCTTGGACTGAAAGGAAAACATCATGAACGATAGAAATGTCAGCACAGTGGCTCAGGTGTTGGTGATTGCATCGGCGATGATAGCGGTTTGCGGATCCGTTTGTTCAGCGGATATCCGGCCCGGCGATGTGTGGCTGGATACGGCCGGCAAGCCGATCAACGCCCACGGTGGGGGGATGATGGTTCACGACGGGACTTATTACTGGTACGGCGAAAACAAGGANNGGCATCCGCTGCTACTCGTCGAAAGATCTTCTGGCGTGGAAGGATGAGGGGATCGTCCTCAAGGCCGTACCGGACAAACCCGCGCACGATCTTCACCCGTCAAAGGTCCTCGAACGGCCGAAGGTGGCCTTCAACGCCAAGACCAAGAAGTTCGTGATGTGGATGCACATCGACAGCCCGGACTACAAGGCGGCCCGCGCGGGCGTGGCAACGGCGGATTCGCCAATCGGCCCGTTTACCTACATCGAAAGCGTCAGGCCGGAAGGCCAGGACAGCCGCGACCAGACGATGTTCGTCGATGATGACGGCAAGGCCTACCGCATCTACTCCTCCGAGAACAACGATACCACCTACATCTCGCGGCTGACCGACGACTGGCTTAAGCACTCCGGCAAGTTTGTCCGGGTCTTCGAAAAGCGGCGGATGGAGGCGGCAGTTGTCTTCAAGCGCGGCGGAAAGTATTACTTTTTGGCCTCCGACTGTACGGGCTGGGATCCCAACCCGATGCGGTCGGCGGTAGCCGATTCGATCTGGGGGCCGTGGAAGGAGTTGGGCAATCCCTGTTCCGGACCCGGGGCCGACAAGACCTTTCTGGGCCAGAGTTCCTTCGTATTCCCGGTGGCAGGCAAGACCGACGCGTTCGTGTTCATGGGCGACCGCTGGAACAAGAGCAACCTGCCGGACTCGCGATACCTGTGGCTGCCGATACAGTTTGTCGGAGATGCCATCAAGATTCAGTGGCGGGATTCGTGGGATCCATCGGTGTTGGGTCCAAAATCAAATGCGGCAGGAAAGAAATGAAGCCAATCCAGAAACATTGTGTTCATCAATCGACGGGCATGAAGACGATCGTTTGTCGACTTGTGATCCTTTCGATCATCAGTATACTCGTCCCGGAAACATGGGCTGCCACGACTCTACAGCCCAAGGGATTCGATTCTGCCGGCCTTGGGGCCGCCATTGGGCAGGCTGTGCCGGGCGATACGATTCAATTGCCGGCCGGAACTTTTGAAATCACCGCGCCGGTCCAGTTGAAATCGGGTATCAAGTTGATCGGTGCCGGGCAGGATAAGACCCGCATCGTGTATCGCGGGACCAAGACGCTATCTTTGGTGCAGGCAAACGATTGCCAGGATGTCGAGGTCGCGCTCCTGACCCTCGATGGCCAAGACAATCCGCTCGTCCGTGACGGTA
>PMBP01000468.1 GCA_003152975.1 Phycisphaerales bacterium
CATGGTCGAAGGCCGTATCCTCCGCGGTCCGCAACTGGGACCGCAGCCGGATCGCCTCCGGCAAACTGATCCCCAGCCGGTGGGCCACATCCTGGTTGATCTGGTCGCCGGCAATCGGAATCTGCTTGATGAACGATATTTCCTTACCCCGGCCGATAATGACCGTCGTCAAACGGCACCCCACCTCGACGAACACGCTGACCAGTTGCTGATCCTCCTGGCGTCGATAGGAACTTTTGAAGCTACGAAACAGAGCGCACGGCACGGCATCGATCGCCATCGGCTGCAGGGAGGCCTTTACCAGCATCTGCAGGTGCTGCTCCAGGCTGGGCCGGTCGATCCCAAAGAAAATCACTTCGTTCTTGATCTCGTCCCCCTGATAGGCGTGACCGGCAATCAGGTAGCGGATTTCATCGGTGTCGGGATTCAAGCCAAACCGCTGTGCGACTTCATCGCGGAGAATTTCGTCGATCTGCCCGGTTTGGGTCGGGTCCAGACGCAGACTGCGGATTTTGAGACTGTCGTTCGGTAATGCGGAAATGATCTTACGATCGATAAATTGCCCTCGTTCCAGCATTTGCTGGATGGATTCGGCCACGAACTCCTCCCGCTTACCGGGTTGGGCGTCGAGATCCGGATCCACTTGCGTCTGCTGCGCATCGACTACATACAAACCCTCTTCCGGGGTCACACCCAGTTGCAGCATCCGGAGGACGCTGTGGCCCAGATCCAAAGCGATCGGCCGAACGGATTGTCGTTCCATTCCAAACATCAAACCATCCATTCCGTCAATCAGGGAATTCGGATATACCCGGTCACCGGTTCGACCGTGACCGTTGTTGAATAGGTTCCGGCCGACAGGGCAATCTGCCCGCTGGTCATGGCCACAGCCGTGGTGGTCCCGCTGTAGGGAGATCCCAGGTAGTCGAAAGTGATCGCCGAATTTCCGTCGAAACTGGCGGCCGTAATATTTACCTGGCTGGTTCGGCTGTCCGACGCGAAGTTCATTCGAAAGCTGGCGCCGACCTTGGTCGGATGGCTGAGGATGACGCTTCCGCTATCCTGAACCTGATACGACTCGGTGCCCGCGTTAAACACCACCGTCACGGTCATCTGCCGCGTAATGGCCAGATTCTTGGCGTAATCGAGATCGGCCGCGATCATGGCCGCCGCCGCCTGGAGTTGCGAATCGGCCGCCGACGACAACATCGGCACGGCCAGCATCGCCGCGATCCCCAGGATCACCATCACCACCACCAATTCGATGAAGGTAAATGCCGCCATACCCCGGTGCGGCTCTCGAATCGAATTGTCCATCTCGTCACCTTTCCATAAAATGTCAGAAATTCCTTGCGGAATCCATGGGTTCATTTCGTCTGTTGAGTCCACGGGATTAACCTCCTTGCCGTCTCAAACCCAAATCCCGGTGCCTCCCTGGATCGGCACGGAATCGTCCATGGGAATTCAGGAATAACCAGGCAAATAGGCCCCCTCGGACGGAGCTAATACCGTCGTTTGTGAAGGGGCCAAGTCGGTCCAACCCGTGCTGTCGATACAATCCTCACGACTGTACAGAAACGGCTCGAGGTGGAAAAATTTGGGAGATATGCTGGAATGGTTCTTGCGGAGACAAAATAAAAGGCCCGATTTCGGTTATCGGGCCTTGAGGACGGGTTGTGGTTCGCAAAAATTATTGTCGCTTGATGGAGGCGACATAGGCCTTCTTGGTTCCCGCATCATTCACATACAGGATCTTGGCCTGAAGTTTACTCTGTGCGACCCGGACCGAGTTGATCAGCCGATACCCTTCGGTGGTCACCGTATAGGTATAGGTGGTAGCCCCCCCAAACCAGAGGGGATCGACGGCATTAGCTACGGGGGCGCCCGAGAAGGTCAGTTTCCAGTAGTCCTTCGCCCCCGACTCGGAAGGTTGGGCCGCGGGAGAAGAAATCGTCGCGGGGCCGTAGTTGATCGCGAAGGCCCGTCCATACTCCAGCGCACATCGGGCGAGATTGTCCATTTTCAGCCGCAGCGCCGTGTTGTCGCCGCAGGCCAGCTCCGTGTCCGATCGGCCGATAAATCCCAGCGACAACACCGTGATCATCATCGTGACCATCAACACCACCAGCAGGGCCGCTCCTCGCCGTCGGGTCCATCGAAACATCCCTCGTGGGATTCGCATGATCGTTTCCTCAATGAACATGACCGCTCGAAGCCCACAGAGAGCCGGCAATCTCATAGTGGCGGACTTGGCCGTTTTCCTGAAGATCGAAAGCGATGCAGATTCGTTTGGTGTTGGGCACCGCGGCGTCCACGGAGAACTGGACATTGCTGCAAACAGGGATCACCGTTACCGTCCCGGATGAACCGGTGATCGATAACGAAGTTCCGGTCGTGTCAACGGTTTGGTATTCTCCCGCCTCGATTTTTCCATCGGCGTCGGTGTCGGCCCACAACTGGATCTGCGTGGCAGTCGCGGAGGTCACCCGGTTGCTGAATCGGATCGCATCGAGAACGCGGATCGTCGCCGTTCGCAAGATCGTCTGGTCTTCGCTCATTTGCTCGGTCGCGTCCCGCGCGTTGCCGAAGGCCGAGGCCAGGGTGGCCACGGCCGTCAGGATGATGATCGTGACCATCATCGCCATCAGCAGTTCGGCATAGGTGAAACCGCCGCATCGAAATGACCGCCGCATTGTACACATCGTCAGGAAGGTTTTCCTATCATCGATTTGATATGCAGGATCTTGTGTCCGTCATAATTGACCGTCACCGTCACCCAGGTTACCGAAGTCGCCCCCAGCATGGTGACGCTGGCCGTCGCGGATCGGCTGAATTTGGAATAGGTGGGATCGGCGAAGACACTGCCCGTCGAATCCTTCACCTGCCCCATCGCCTCGGAATAGGCGTTCCAGGTGGACACGATATTGGCGTAGGTTGTGGTGCCAATCCTCTCGACCAGATCCGAGGCCAACTTGCCGGCGATTGCCCGGTGGGCTCCTTCGGCCTGCGAAGAGGCGCCGTTGGAAAATGGCAGGATGACCCCCAGAGCCGCGATAGCCAGGATCGTCATCGCAATCATCGCCTCAACCAGCGTAAAGCCCGTCTTGGTTTGGTGTCGGCCCATGGTCACGATCAATACCGCGTATTCTCAGCGCAATCGCAGGCCCGGAACTGGCCCGTCGCGCTGTTAAACCACCACCCCGTCCCTTCTATTCCTGTGGGCCGGACCGCAGGGTCGCCGACAAAGGTGATCGTGTCAAGATTGTTGTAGGCGTTGCGGGGGATTTGCTGCAGGTAGGGTCCCAGGCCGTCCTCGCACCGGGTCGTCAGATTCTTCAAGAACAGGTCCCGGTCCACCTGGCCGCAGGCGTCGGCCTGGCCGGGAAACCGGTCCTGGTGCTGGATTCGGTACAACTCCATTTGCGACCGCACTTCCTGCAGGTCGCTGATCAGATTGTTCAAACGGGCCTGCTGGCTGGCACGGCTGAATCGGGGAACGGCCATCGCCGAAAAGATTCCCAGCAGTACGACGACCACAAACATCTCCGTCCAGGTCAACCCGTTTTTCTCGTGTGTCTCCATGGCTTGGCTCTCGCTTGTTCGTTCCGTTGCTGGATGGTTGAGATTCCCAAAAGAAGCTGACCAGGTTCGCAGACGCGGACACTGGTCAGCTTGTTGTTACCCGAACCGATACCTTCGATTAGAACAAATCCAGAGTGGCGGGTTGGCCGGTAGCGGGAACATAGTTGGTGCTGTTGCAGGCATGGACAGTGGCTATGTTACCGGCAGCCACCGTATAGACCCAACCGTCAGTCGCGGAATCCGCAGCCACAACGGTGGAGGCCATCGTAAAGGCATTGGTGGGAAGCGACTGCAGATAGGGCCCCAAGGTCGAGTCGGCCGCTCCGGTTGCACCCGCGACATTGGTCTGAAGCGTCATCTGGTCCGAAAAGGTAGCCAGGGCGGGGGCAATACCCAAGTGCTGGATCTTGTACAGTTCAATCTGAGACCGCATGGTCTGCAGGTCGGCCCGGATCCGGTTGACGCTGGCTTCCTGGCTGGCATTGCTGAACTGAGGGATCACGATGGCCGCCAGGATACCCAGGATCACCACCACGATCAGGATTTCCACCAGCGTGAATCCGTGTTTGTTGGTTCTAATCATGTCAGTCTCTCCAAATTAAGGTATTGAAACAGTTCTCGGTATCGGTTTTGAACGGTTCAAAACACTCTTACCTTGTTCTGTTGGATCGCCCCGACCGATGGAACCCGGGCCGAAGAGAACAGTAGTTCTTCGCTTACGAGCCGTCAGGTCTCGAAGTAGCGGTAGGTCAGCCGGCACATCGGAACGAGGAAACCTGCGATTTTCAAAAGAGCCCGCGTCGATTCGTTTGACGCTACAAAACCTTACGAAATAATCGCAGGGCATCCAAACCAACAGAGGGATTGGGACAGACGAAACCATGTTTTATTGCGAACCGTGATCAGGCCGATAATGCGGCCCCTGTACGGTTTCCAGGGGAGATGAAGAAAGAGGGTGAAACGAGGGTAACGATTACCGCGTCAGCGCCGCGCGAATGGCGGGAGAAATATTTTTCAAAACCAGCGTTCTCTGCGTCGGGCCTTCGTGTGAAAGTTCGACGCGGATGGCCGGAACATTCTGTAACACCGACAAAACCCGATCGGCCCATTCGATCAGCACGACGGCGTCCGGCCGGCACAGGTCGTCAAATCCGAGTTGTTCGAATTCGGCCGGGGAATTCAGGCGGTACGCGTCGATGTGATACAGCTCCAGACCCAGGGTCCGCGCGAAATATTCGTTGACCAGAACAAAGGTCGGGCTGATCACCGCGGTCGTTTCCTCCACGCCGGCCCCACGGGCGATGCCCTGGATCAAGTGGGTTTTGCCGCTGCCCAGTGGACCGATCAGATAGATCACCTCTCCGCCCTGTAGCGCAGCGCCCAGACTCCGGCCGATCTCGATCGTCCGCTCGGGGCTGTCGCTGGTCAACACTACAGGCACATCGCAGGAGGCGTTCATAGATGATCGTATCCCTTCGGTTGCAGCGGCCGAATACGCCCGTCGATTCCGCGGAACACAAGAGATTTACACTCTGTTATGATTCCAATTCGGGTAACCGGAATCCCCCCAAGGTTTTCCAGCCGCCCGTACTGCCGTGGATGCAGCGTGAACAACAGCTCGAAATCTTCCCCATCATGCAGGGCGCTGGCCAGCGGATCGGCTGTCCGTTTTGCATCTTTCGAAAGGGGGATTCGCTGTACATCGAGAATCGCCCCAACCCCGCTTTGACGGCAGATCCGGTTCAAGTCCGTACTCAAGCCGTCGGTGATATCCATCATGGCATGAATCTTCGCCGCCGAAGCAATCGCCAGTGCCTCTCGGACCCGCGGTGTAAAGGTCAGATGCTTTTGTCGCAGCGAACCGCCCAATGTCCCCGTCACGCAGATCGCATCGCCGGGCTTGGCGCCGTTTCGCCGGAGGGGATCGATTCCCGGCGCGGGAATACTGAGCATCGTCACATTCACGGCAAACCGACTGCCAGGATCATGCCAGGCCGTGATATCGCCGCCGATCAGGTGGCAATCGAATTTGCGGCCGGCCCGCACGATTCCCTTGTGAAGTTGCTTGAGCCGCGCGGCACCAAACCCCTTCGGCATCGCCACCGCTGCCACGGCACACACGGGAATCGTCGCCATCGCCGCGCAATCGCTGAGACTGCAATTCATCGCCTTGACGCCCGCCTGCTCCATCGTGGCCGTCGATAGGTCGAAATGTGTCCCGTCCAGCAGCATGTCCGTCGTGATGAGGACCGTGCCGTCGGCCGCCAATCGAACCTGCGCCATATCGTCGCCTATCCCGATCGGGAAACGCGATTTCGGGGCCTTCGATTGGCGGGCGAACCAGCCGGTCAGGATGTCTTCCTTGTTCGGCATGACGGCTTAATGCTCGTGCAGATAGTTCTTCCAATACTCGATCTGGTTATGCGTCTGCAAGGGCCCCGCCGCCCCTTCGGTCTGGTATTGTTGGGTGACATGCAGGGCGTTGAGCGTTTGATAAACATCTTCGTCGATAGCCCCGCAGGCGGTCCGAAACCGCTCGATACCCAGGTCCGAGAGACGCTTGCCGCCGGTCTCGCACTCAGCCACCAGCGTCCCCACGATCCCGTGGGCCTGCCGGAAGGGAATCCCCTTCTTGACCAGATACTCCGCCAGCGCCGTCGCATCCAGAAAGCCCCGGTCCATGCCCGCGGCGATCTGCCGGGTATTGAAGCTGCACCCCGACGCGATGGCCGTCGTCATCTCCAGACACGCGCCGATCGTGTCGGCGGCGCTGAAGACATGGATCTTGTCTTCCTGCAGGTCCCGATTGTAGGTCGAGGGCTGCGCCTTGAGGACCGTCAGCATCCCCACCAGAGCCCCATAGACCCGGCCGGTCTTGCCCCGAATCAGCTCCAGCATGTCGGGATTGCGCTTCTGCGGCATCA
>PMBP01000522.1 GCA_003152975.1 Phycisphaerales bacterium
GGTGGGGGCGCGACTATGGATCGCGCGGATCATGATCCTGTGGGGGCTGATCGCCTCGGCGACGATGCGGCGGAACCGCTGTTCGCTTTCCTTGAGGGTTTTTTCCGCCCGCTTGCGTTCGGTGATATCTTGAATCGTTCCGAACATTTTCAAGGGGCGCCGTTGGGCATCGAATTCCAAATTGCCCAGCCCGTGCACCCAGCGCTCGACCTGGCTGTCGTGGCGGATGATGCGGTATTCCCTGTCAAACCTGACGCCTTTGCCGAGGACTTCGTTGGCGAAATAGTCACTCATCTGTTGGCGGTCGTCGGGATGGATCAGGGCCACCCATCCCTCCACGGAGCGCTGGTATGCTTGGTCTATCCCGAACACTTGATCCAGTACAGCCGAACTTTTCCACAACCCGTTGGGGATATCCAGGACATAACTGCCCAGTCCCGCGATGATTTGCGATTCCCGCAGAATATTTTCACTCTCACGCAACGCCTCCACCGATCGCTTGCGTTCGGTGACATTCTGGAAATAACCGATGAGCCCATCAACCCGCCCGTCCGCGCCGAACTTCGGAATGTACGATCCTTCAAAGTGTTCTATTTCTGCCTTGCGATTGGTGACCGACACGGCGAACGGAAGCGGCTGGCCGGTCTGGAGGACTTTCCGCTTTGCGGCGATCAGCTTTTCAGCGACCTCCGGTGGCAGGAAATCCCGGTCGGTTTTGCCGATCATATCGGCCTCGGTGAGGCCGAGTTGCGGATTGACGACAAAGGTGTAGCGCAGGTCGAGGTCCTGCATCAGGATGTGGTCGGGGGTGTGGCTGGCGATGGCGCGGAACTTTGATTCGCTTTCCACAATCGCCGCTTCGGCCTTCTTGCGATCGGTGATATCCGTCGCTGTAACGACGACGCCGAGGGATAAATCCTGACTATCCAGGGGGGCCGAACTGAGGAGGATATCGAGGTTGGTGCCATCCTTTCTCTTCAAGCGAGTCTCGATGGACCCAATCCCGTAACGACGGACCTGGTCATAATGATCCCGGCCGACCCTGTCGAACTCATCCTGCGAGGGGTAAAGCATTCGTGAGGATTGTCCGATCATCTCTTCCCGGGAATATCCGATCATCTCGCAGAAGCGTCCATTCACTTGACAAAAGACGCGGTTACGGAAGATGCCGATCCCGACCGGGGCCGCCCGATAGATACTATTCAGCATCGTTTCGCGATCCTTGAGGGTTTGATCGGCCGATTTTTGTTCGGTGACATCCCGGGCGACGGCGAAAATCTCGCCCTGGTCGAGTAATGGAAAGGAATTCCAAGACAGCCATCGCCAGGAGCCGTCTTTGCAGCGGTAGCGATTGTCAAAGTCAAGGACGGTCTGGCCTTCCACCAGTCGTTTTCCGGCCTCCACCGTGGCGGTCTGGTCGTCCGGGTGAACGAAGTCCAGCCAGGGTCGGCTTTTCAGTTCGGTTTCGGACCAGCCGAGAGTCTGCATCCAGGCGGGATTGAGTTCGCGAAAGAAACCGTCGAAGCCGGCGATGCAGAGCAGATCGACCGAGTAGGTGAACAAGCGGTTCCGTTCGGTCTCGGCGCGGCGGCGCTGGGTGATGTCCTCGGCGAAGATGGACACGGCGCGGACCGAGCCGTTGGGGTCGAGAACGGGACTCATGTAGTTCCAGTACAGATAGCCAGCCCGTTCGTCCTCGAAGTCAATGGCGCGGCCGGTGCGGAAGATCGTTTCGACCTTCTGCCGCCGTGACGAGGCCACCGGCTCGGGCAGGATCGTGTAGAGATTTTGGCCGATCAGTTCGGCGGCCCGTTTGCCGAGTCGGCCGGCGACGGTATTGTTGCAGGCCAGCACGATTCCGTCGCGGTCGATCATCATCAGGGTTTCCTGGGTGGCGTCCAGAAGACNNAAGACCCTGGACCTGGGATTGGGACAGGCGGAGGATTCGCCGGTCGCGTTCGAAGTGGGCCAACAGCAGGCCGACGGCGACGGTGACCGACAGAGAGGAGCTGAACAGATATCCCCAGGAGGCGAACCAGGCCAGTTCACGAAGCCAGGGATAATCGAATTTGTGCAGGCCCCAGAGAATGAAGGCAACACCCACGATCCAGCGGCCGACGCCGACCCTATCCCGGAGTCGGAGGAACAGGATTCCGTTTATCAAGAAGACGGCGCCGGTAAAGAAGAAGGTGGGATAGGTGATCCAGAGGGGATTAACCTTTGCCACGACGCCGCCGATAATCCAGGCGCCGCACAGGCCTGTGACGAGCAGCCAGGCGACCGGCAGCCGCCGCTGGACCCAGGCGAAACAACCCCAGAGCAGAAAAACGCCCGTCAACAAACTGAACAGTTGCACGCCGAGAATATAGGATGCGCCGTTCCGACGGTCATGCAGCCCCAGTTCGACGACATAGCGAAAACAGGAAAAGATCCAGGCGAGCGTCCACAAGCCCAGCGCCAACCGTCGCTCCTGAAAATACAGAAACGCATAGACCAGCGCCAGGATCAGCGTGGCCGTCAGCGCTGCCACGATGGCAGGAATCAGCCAGTCCATCCGATTGTCCGTTCCCTATTTATGATAGAGTATCCCGCATATCGTTATTTCTCCGCATCGGGCAAGGGCAGAGAGACAATAAATGTCGTCCCTTGGCCCGGATTCGATTCGATGCGGACGGATCCCTGGAGGCGATCGAGGATCCGCTTGACGATGGCCAGGCCNNGATGCCGATGCCGTTATCGGCGACGGCGTACACGACCCGGTTGTCGGCGATTTGCCCGGTGATGTGGATGCGGCACGGCCGCGATGGGTCGGAGTATTTAAGGGAATTGTCGATCAGGTTTCCGAATAACTGGTTGACCATGACGACATCGCCGAAGCAGGCCGGCAACGGATCGACGGCGACCTCGGCGGACCGCTGCTGGATCTGGAACCGCTGGGCATGGAGGACTTTGCCGAGCAACTCGTTCATATCGAGGGGTTCCAGGGTGATC
This sequence comes from Phycisphaerales bacterium, assembly GCA_003152975.1. Lineage (GTDB taxonomy): Bacteria > Planctomycetota > Phycisphaerae > Sedimentisphaerales > Anaerohalosphaeraceae > FEN-1350. The sequence continues at coordinate 2,992 of PMBP01000522.1, forward strand.
TCGATGGAGCCGACGCGCGAGAGGCGCAGCAGGCCGTCCAGCAGCATCTGGATCTTGTCGGCGCCGGCCCGGACGAAGTGCAGGCACTCGGGCACCGCGTCGGTCAGCAGCGTCTCGATTTCGCGCCGGGTGTCGGCGCCGCAGTCGCCGGAGGTCAACAGCGCCCTGAGCTTGCCGCAGGCACGATCGAGTTCGCCTCCGAAGCCCTGGATGTTGACCAGTGGAGATCGCAAGTCGTGCGAGGCGGTGTAGAGGACGCTCTGTAACTCGTCGTTTTTCGTTTCGAGGTTGGCCAGGAGTTGCTCGCGCTGGATCTGGGCAAGCTGGGCCTCGGTAATGTCGCGGGCGGTGGACAGCGCCCCGATGACGCGGCCGAGCGCATCCTTGAGCGGCCGGCACCACCAGCCCAGCAATCGCCGCTTTCCGTCCTTGCGGCGCTGCCAGCTTTCGATGTAAATCGTCTCGTCGCCGCCGTTGAACAGGGGCTTGACATTTTGATAGGTGGCCTGCTCGCCGATGAAGTAGTCGTGGGCATAATGCCCGACGGCGGCGTCGCCGAAGAAGGCCAGCCCCGCGGGATTGAGCCAGGTGTAGCGGTGTGTGACATCGACCTCGGCGACGATATCGGGGATCGCTGCCAGGATGGCCTGGTGGCGGCTGTTGAGGATCCGCAGGGTTTCCTCATTCCTGCGTCGCTCCGTGATGTCGCGGACGGAGCACTGGATCTCGGTCAGCTCGCCGGCCTCGTCGTACAACAGTCGGGCATGGTCTTCGACCCAGATATACTCCCCGTTCTTGCGGCGGCCGCGATGCTCGACCTGATAACCGGGACTCCGGGACCGAACCGCGGACTGGATGACCTCCCAGGTCATCGGGAGGTCGTCGGGATGGAGGAGGTCAGCGGACTTGCGACCCAGCAGTTCCTCGGGTTCAAAGCCCAACAGCAGCCGACACGACGGGCTGACATAGCGGATTGTGCTGTCGGGGGCATGGGAGGAGATCATGTCGGTTGCGTTTTCGATAATCAATCGAAGCTGCTGTTCATTCTGCCGCAGGGTGTCTTCGATCCGTTTGCGCTCGGTGATGTCCCGATCCACGCCGCGATATCCCCGGAAACGGCCTTGCTCGTCGAGGATCGGTACGCCGCTGGTTTCGAGGATGATCTGGGCTCCATCTTTTCGAAAGAGGCGGTTGTGGATATTGTAAAACGGTCGTCGGTCATGGACATAGGTCTCGAACAGGGCGCGGATCGACGGAACTTCATCGGGCGGCATCAGGTCAAACGGGGTTTGGCCGATTAATTCTTCGGGCGTGTAGTCCAGTAACTGTTGATACTGCGGGCTGCAATAGGTATAACGGGCCTCAGCGTCGATTTCCCAGATGCCGTCAGGGCTGGCCTCGACGAGGTTTCGAAACCGCTGTTCGCTGGTCTTGAGGGCCTGTTCGGCGGTTTTCCGTTCGGTAATGTCGAAAATGTAATGCACATAGAGGTCGTCGGTAAGGGGTATCCAGATGCAGTCGCACCATCCGCCGTTTTGGTGTTCGACTTCGATTCGTTGCGACCGGCCGGATTGCCAGACCTGGGGAGCGCGGCAGAAGGAACAGGGATTATTTTGCCCGCCGAAGGTCGTATAACAGGACAACCCGGGTGCGGCGCCCATCTTTCGCGCGATTTCATTACAACTGACGATTTCCCGGGTTCCATTTTTCAAAATCATGGCCGCGCACGGCAACTGATCGAGCAGCATCTGACGCAAGCTCAATTCCTTGGCGATTTTTTCCTCGGCGGCCCTGCGTTCGGTAATGTCGGTGAAGGTGATGGCGAAATGGCCGGGTTGCGGGCTGAAGGCCAGCACTTCCAGCCAGCGGCCGAACTCGGCAAAGAATTTCTCGTCGCGAAGGGGTAGTCCTGTGCGGACGATCTGATCGATCTCGGCCATCCGTTCGGCGATGGTATCGGGGAACAGTTCGCCCATCCTGCAGCCGGTAGGATCGAAGGGGATGTTCACGATGCGAAGGGCCGCCGGATTGACCTGGATCGCCCGGGCATCGACGGCCTTCCCGGACTCGTCGGTGATCAGTTCCATCAGCACAAAGCCGCACAGCATATTTTCCAGAGAGGTGCGGTGTTGTCGTTCGCTGGCCTCAAGCTTGCTTTCGGCGTCGCGGCGGCGGCGTTCAATGCGCCGGCTCAATAGCGTCAGCCAGATCGCCAGGACCGCCAGGACTGCCAGGCAACCGAAGAAAATGATTTGCAGCCGTCCGGTGATTCGATCAATCTCGGCGTGGAGATCGTCCACATAGACGCCGGTGCCGATAATCCAACCCCAGGGCTCGAAGAGACGCACATACGACAACTTCGGGACCGGCAGATCGGGCTTGTCGGGCCGGGGCCAATGATATTCGACCAGGCCGTCTTCCTCTTCGATGGCGGTACGAACCATGTCCTCAATGAACCGTTTCCCGTACGGGTCGGTGAGGTCCAGACCGCTGTTGCCTTCAAGATCGGTCTGGATCGGGTGCATCACCACCATTCCCGATAGGTTGAGGATCCAGAAATAGTCGCGGCTCTCGGGTCCGAACCGCATCGCACGGACCCGCTCGATTGCCCATGATTGCGCCTCGGTCCGGGTAATCTCGCCGGACTGCACGCGCATGTGGTATTGCTGAAGCAGGTGCCAGACCGTCTCGGTCATCTCACAGATCATGTCGCGTTTGACGGAATACAATTGCGTGCGGACAAACGGCATCGCCACCCAGAAAAGACCCGCAAACAGCGCCGCCAGGCACAACACCGAGGGAATCAGAACCTGGATACGGATGGGGACATCAAACCGTTTGTGTTCCCGCTGGGTCATCCCTGCACTTCCCTGCCTGTCAACTCCAGTCCTGTGCGCGGACATCCTTATCGAACGAACTGGCGCTTTCGGGATGAGGACACTATCTCCGCAGTATCCTCCCCGACCGTTTATCAGAATAACGCCCAGAAGGGCGGCTGTAAACGATTTCCCATAAAAACTGCGGAGGTAATTTACGACAGGCGGCGAACCAGGCCCAGGACGACGGCCTCGATGCGGCACTGGCGGGAGAAAATGGGGTCAAAGTTGTCGTTGGCGGGCTGGAGACGGACCCGGTCGGATTCCTTGTAGAAGCGTTTGAGGGTGGCGTTGTCGTCTTCCACGAGGGCGACGACCAGGGCGCCGTTGTCGGCGGTACTGGCGCGGCGGCACAGGACAAAGTCGCCGGAGCGGATGCCTTCGTCGATCATGCTGTTTCCGACGACCTGCAGGGCAAACAGTTGGTCGCCGTGGCCGAACAGGGTCCGCAGAGATAGCGCCTCGGCGTTTTCGACGGCCTCGATGGGCGTTCCGGCGGCCACGCGGCCCAGCAGCGGAACGCCTTCGACGGTTTGGGCCGGCGGCGTCGCGTCACGGAGATCGCTAAGCAGCCGTTGTGCCCGCGGCGACAGGAGCAAAGAGCGTGCCTTGCCCTGCGAGCCGGCCAGCAGGCCTTTTTCGCGAAGAGCGGCGATGTGCTCGAATACGGTGGGCCGGCTTACGGCGAGCCGGCCGGCAATTTCCCCGATCGTCGCCGAATAGCGACGGCTGGACCGGAAGTCCGCAATGCACCGCAGGACTTCGATCTGTTTGGGCGTCAGTGTCAGGGGCGTACGGGTTGGAGTCATGGGCGGCCTCCGCGGCGACAGGTTCGGGCAGTTCCAGCGAGAATTTTTCCAGCATCAGCTCAGGGTGGATCGTGGCGCCGATCATCTCGGCGATCGTCGAGAGCAGCCGGCCCAGGCCGTTGGGCGGATCGGGCAGGATGGGAATCTTGCTCGGAGGACAGTGGTTCTGGTAGTCGCCGCCGGGTCCGTACTTGATCAGCGGCTGGGAGTCGTGATCCGGGTTGAGTCGTTTGTTGTCCATAACTGCCTCGCAATCCATTAGTGATTGGCCCTCTTTGGGGCACCCCAACCCTATCGGCAAACGGGACGATTTTTCCCGAACAAATCCCGAACAAATTTTGAGATAGATGAGTTATGAAAAGCGACTTTCTGAGGCCAGAAACATAACTGGCGGTATTATAATAGATTACGGATTTCGGGCGGCCGGCGACCTGAATCTTGGAAAATAGAAGAATTTTTTTATTTTGGGTGCGGATAGAGGGCCAGCTTGTTGGCGCCGTCAACGACGGTGATGCGGACGGCGGGGTCCTCGGCGAGCCAGCCATCGACGACGGCCTGCGGGTTATCGGACGCAAACAGATGGGCGGCGGCGATCTGGTCGGCGGGGATCTGCGAGTGCATCCAGATGCGGCGAAGACGGCGGATCATGCGGGCGAACTTGACTGGCTTGTGGGCGAAGAGGCGATAGGGCCGGCCGGTGGAGGCGAGGATTGCGTCGAGGGGCTGCGTGAGGCGGTGGTAGAATTCCTTCAGCGTGTGGGGCTCGCCTACGCCGCCGGGACAGGCGGTCAGAAAGAGGATCTCGCCGCCATCGGCGACGGCGCACTGCGTCAGCTCCAGCGCCCGCTGGGCGATGTAGAGATCGATGTCGTTGGGCAGGCCGCCGGGTGAAACGATGAGGCGATCAGTCGACTCGACGAAGTGGGCGTTGTGCTGATCGACGAAGTTGAAGGCGTCGGCGGAGGCCTGCGGCGCCGGGCCGAAGGCGGCAAACTGGATCCGCCCGCCCGAACTGACGGTGGTCAACGCGAAAACAGGGCGGTCGCCGACGATGCGGGTCATGGCCTCAAGCTGATCGGCAGCTAAAGGATTGTCGCGGCGGGTCAGGTCGCGATGCCAGGGGTGAACGCCGTAGGTGGAGCGGTCGTCCATTGCCAACGAGTGGTTTTTTTCGGCGGTGGCAAAGCTGTAAGCGCCGGGGACGAAATATTTGACGGGGTTGGAATAGCCGGCGAAATAATGGCATTTAATATCGGATAAGACGACAAATGCGTCGGCGTCGCGCAGCAGCGGGTTGTAGCGAATCGGGGTGCCGAAAGCAGTCTGTCCGGCGTCGATCAGGTCAGGACTGTTGCAGTCGTGCATGGCAACCGTGGAATCCGGCAGGCCGGCGGCGATGGCGAGTTGTTGAATCTGCTCGGCCAGTTTCCGATTTTGCGGTGCGTCGGGGCTATGGGTGCCGGTGCACATCAGAAAGCGGACGCTGTGGCAGCCGACGAATTGGGGCAGCAGAGTTGGCAGGATGTCGGCCAGCGGCATGTCGCGGGTGGCGTCGGCGGTCAGGATCAGCAGATTACGGCTGTGGACCAGGGTCCGGAAGGATTCGATGGATTCGACGGCCAGGGCGCGGCGGATGAATGTACGATTGTCCGGCCCCTGCGGAGGATCAAAGGGGCGAATGACGCGGGTGAGGTTGGCATTGGGAATGGCCAGGTCGATGAGCATGTCGCCATAGTGGAGTCGAATCATCGTGTCACTCGTTTCGCAGGGCGTCGAGGAGGTTGCCGCGCAGCGCGGCGGCCGCGGCCAGACGAACCCACAATAGGCCGCACGCGGCGATAACGACGACCAGCACTACAAGCGGAACAATCGGAACCTGGTTGCCTGCGGAGCGGATCGCCGGCAGGACCGCGACCAGGCCGCACACAGCACCGATTACCACGCCGAGAAGGACTAGCAGGATATGCTCGCCGATCAGCAGTGCGTGCAGCCGCGGCCGCGCAAAGCCGACGGCCCGCATCATCGCCAACTCGCCGGACCGCTGGAGGACATTGACCCAGACGACAAAGCCCAGGCCGATGGTGCCGATGACCAGGCCCAGCCCGCCCAGAAGCGCGAAGATCGACAGGTAGGTGTTTTCGACGGCGGCAAACATCGCCAGCCGTTCGACGGCGGGAGTGACCTCCAGGCCGTAATCGCGAAGCGAATGGCTGAGCGCATCGGCGACGGCGGTTTGGCGGTCAGCGGGCGCGTCGATGAGGAAGGCCTTGTAGCCGCCGACCGATGGGAAGCGGCGGATGAAATTGGCTTCCGAAATAATCAGGCCCCCTTGCAGGATCGAGTTGTTCAGCATCCCGACGATGCGGAGGCGAATAGGATTGCCCTTGTCGTCGGTGAAGGCGATCTCGTCGCCAAGCCGCTTGCCGAGGGCCCAATAGACCGTCGCGTAATCCCCGACAGCGGAGATACAGTCGGAGCCGAGATCGTCATCGAGAAGGCGCCAGAAAGTGCCGTATTTTAGGGACACCGATTTTTCGTCAAAGAGACCGCAAAAAGGACGGTATTGGGCATCTTTGAACCGAAAGGCGTTCAGGTCGGTCAGTCGGGCTGAATCGACGCCGTAGATGCGCGGCTGCTGGGCACGGTTGAGGTTGAGGCAACTGGCGTCATCGCCTTCGCGGACCCGCATGGGGATAACGCCGACATCTTTCGTCGCGGCGGCATCGAGATTGAAGAAGCTGCGGCCTTCATCGGTGCCGGGATCCTTGGGCAGGTCGATGGCCGATTGCGCAAAAAGGGCAAAGCCGCCAGTGCCGCTGGAGCGGAGGTGCGCGGTTGCCAGGGGATTTTGGCGATTGGCGCCGACGGCGACGACGAGAAACACTCCGATGGCCAGCAGGAGAATGACCGCCAGCGAGCGGCCCTTGCGGCGGGTGGTGTTGCGGCGGGCCAGTTGGGATAGTCGGCTTAGCGAAGTGTGTTTGTCGTGAATCCAGGCCAGCCAACGATATGCGATTGAGATAGCGCCGATCAACATCAATGAGCCAATGCCAAAGAATAGGCCGGGATCGGGATTGATTAAACCGACGATCAGCAACGGGATTGCGGCAAGCGCACAGGTCCCGCCGAGCCAGGCGTTGACGCGGCCGGGGATCGAGCTGGATGTTGAAGATTCGTCCGGTCCGGCGAGCAGTTCGCGGGCGGGGCGCCGCAGGGGTTTTCGCAAGGTCATCGTGCAGGCGGCAAGGCCGATCACGATTGAGATGCTGCCGCCGATGAGCACGGAGCGAAGGGTGGGGTGGAACCACAGCGTCGCGCCCGCAACGGCGCCGGACCAGACCGACTCCAGCGCGGTGATCATCACGGCGGTATAGCCCAGCGCGGCCAGCGAGCCGAGCACGGCGCCGGCGACGCAGAGGATGGCGGCCTCGGCCAGCAAGACGCGGCGGACCTGCGATGCGGGCCAGCCGACGGCGACAAGCAGACCGGCTTCTGAGAGCCGCTGCTGGAGGCCGAAGGCGAAGATCAGAGCGATCAGCACGATGGCCGAGGCGATCAGAAACATGCTCAGGCCCAGGAAGAGGCCCCCGAAGCTGGAGGTGCCGGCACTGGCGGCGTCGGCCTGATCGCGAATCGGCTGGACGGTCAGGCCGCTTGCCGATGGCTTGACGGATTTGCGGATCGCGGTGGCGATGGCTTCGGGCGAGTTACCCGCGGCGGGCCAGCGAACGGCCGTGAGATTGCCGAAGCGGTTTTGCCAGATGGTTTGGCCAGTCGCAAGCGGGATCAGGGCCTTGGGTGTGCCGCGAAAATCATCCCAATACTTTTCGTCTTTGTCGCGAATGCGATCGAGGGCCAGCGGAATGCCGGGTTTCCAGTCGCGGCAGTTTTTGCTGTCGGCCAGGCCCGGAAATTCGGGCATTCGGTCGCGGTCCAGGGCCGGGTGATCCATTGGGACGATGCTGCAGACGGTAAAGGCGCTGGCGGCGATCACGAGGCGGCGGGCATCATCGACGAGGTAGTATTGCATCGTCAGCATGTCGCCAACCTTGGCGCCGAGATCGTCGGCGAGCCATTGGTTGAGGACGATGGGATTGTCGCGCGAGTCGGCCGGGAACAGGCCGGGATTAGTGTCGGGCAAAACGGCCGTGACAATCGAATAGGGTGTCACTCGGTCGCCGATGCGGAGTTCGTTGACAAAGTAGGTCAGCGCCGGCGACGCGCCTTTTCCGGCGGTCATCGCCGCGGCGACGATCGGCGGCTCCAGAAAGACGCGAGGTGATCGCAGTTCGATCTGGCCGTTGGCCAGGTTCCGCAGTTCCAGGCCGAAGTCTTCGATACGGATGGATTCGGCCAGCGCCGCCTCAACCGAGCCGTCGCGATTGGGCACGGTGCACAGCAGGATGTTGGCCTTGCCGGTTTGTCCGATCTTGTCGGCGATCATCGACAACGGCACAAAGACATTCAGTGGCGCCGCCTGGTTGGCGAAGAGGTTGAAATCGCCGAAGTCATCGGCTGATGCGACCGCCGCGATGGTCGGGCGAAAGGCGATCGACGATTCGTCCGGGCCGGCGAGCGCCACATCGCGCGGAAGCAGGCCGGGCTTAGCCACGCGAAGAACGATCTCGCCGCCGGGCTGAATGTCCAGTCGCCGGGCGAGCGCTTCGTTGAGGATGACCGAATCGAGGCCAAACTGCGGGGGATTTGTTGTCGTTGGGCCCAGGCGGAAGAAATGATCGTCGATGCCGACAAGCTGAACGGAATTGACGCGGCGGTCGGTGTCGGGGTTGATCGCGACGGCGGGCAATATGATCGCCGGCACCACATCTGCGGCGAGCCGTTTGGAGAGATCCTCGGCCAGTTGCTGGCGGAAGAATCGGTCGCCGCCGATCAGGGCTGTCTGGATCCGGCCGAGGCGCAACTCGACGCGGTGGGTCAGGCCGTAGCGGACACAGTCGCCGACCAGCAGCGCGCCGGTCAGGACCGCCGTTCCCAGCGCCGCCGACAACAGCACGCCGGCGGAGGTCCAGCGGTAGTGGGAAAGCGACCGGAGAATCAGGCGGCGGGCGTTCATGGGCGGTCCTGCGGTTCGGAGAGGGTGCCGTCAACGAGTTGATAGCGCCGCTGCATCAGCCGTGCCAGTCGAAGCGAATGGGTTACGACGATCATCGCCAGGTTCTCCTCGCGGACCAGATCGACCAGCAGTTGACCAATCTGTTCGGCGGAGGCGGCGTCGAGCGAGCCGGTGGGCTCGTCGGCCAGCAGGACTTTCGGATTATTGATCAGCGCCCGGACGACGGCGACTCGCTGGCGCTGGCCGCCGCTGAGCTGGCCGGGGCGATGATTTTCGCGGTCGGACAGGCCGACGCGATGGAGCAACTCGTGGGCGCGATGGATGGCGTCGTCCGGAGGCGAACCGCCGGCCAGGGTCGGGATCAGCACATTTTCCAGGACGGTGCACTGCGGCAGCAGGTGGTGTAGCTGGAATACAAAACCGATCAAGCGATTGCGGATGGCGGCCAGCTCGGCGTCGTTGAGGCCGGCCAACGGTCGGCCGTCGATGCGGATTGTGCCCTCGTCGGGAGTGTCCAGGGCTCCGATGCAGTTGAGCAGCGTGCTTTTGCCGCTGCCGGAGGGGCCGACGATGGCGACGCTTTGACCTTTATCCACGGTCAGACAGACGCCCCGCAGGACCTGCTGGACCGCACCCTCGGGCGTGGAATACCGTTTGCCGACCTTTTGCGCTTCGACCAACATGGCTGTCCTCGATTTCTGATTGGATTTCGGGCCTCGTTTGGCCGATCTATAATACCCGGATGGTTTTTCACAGACAACAATAATGCTTGACTTGGGGGGTGGGAATCCCTATAATGGATAGTTTGTGTTTATTATCAAGTACAGAATCCGTCCAGTTCAGAAAGGAAAAGCAATGATGCGGTATGTGCAGATGATGGCCCTGATCGTGGCGTTCTCGGCGGCGGTTGTGTTGGGAATGGGCAAGAGTGAAGGCCCGACGAAAAAGACCCAAGAGGCGGTCAAGCCCATCGCGGCGCCCGCTCAACCTGCGGCCCCGGCCGCTCCAGCTCCCGTAGCCGCGCCCAAGCCCGCGGCCCCGGCTCCCGCTCCCGCGGCCGCGCCAACACCCGCCCAGGCCCCCAAACCCGTGGCGGCTCCGGCTGCCCCTGCGACCCCCAAGCCCGCGGTGGCCATCAATCCGGAAGAGGTGATTATCAAGGTTAACGGAGTCGAGATTCGACGGGCGGTTCTTGAGCAGTTTGTTGACCAGCGGTCCAAAATGCAGCTTCAGATGCTGGGCCCGATGGGCTCCAACCTTCCCCCGGATGCCATGGAGAACATGAAGCAACGGCTGCGTCCGCAGGTGTACGAGATGCTGATCGACAAAGAACTGGCCGAGCAACAGATCAAGGCCAAGCAGATTCAGATTACCGACGAGCAGATCGATGTCCGCATCGAGGAAATCGCCAAATCCCGCGGCAAGACCGTCAAGGATATGGAAGGCGAGATGGCGGCTTCGGGCGCCAAGATGGAAGATGTCCGCAAGGAAATCCGGCTGAGCATGGGGCTCGATAAGTTGCTGGAATCGGCGATGACCGACGCGGATAAGACCGTCTCCGACGAAGAGGCCAAGAAGTTTTACGACGACAATATCAAGCAGTTCAGCCAGCCCGAACAGGTCCAGGCCAGCCACATCCTGCTGGGTACCAAGGACATGGACGCCGCCGCCAAGACCGCGGCCAAGACCAAGGCCGAAGAAGTGCTCAAGCTGGTCAAGGGCGGCGGCGATTTCGCGGCCCTGGCCAAGGAACATTCGACCTGTCCGTCCAAGGAACGCGGCGGCGACCTTGGATTTTTTGCCAAGGAACAGATGGTTCCGGAATTTGCCAATGCGGCCTGGGCGATGAAGGTCGGCGATGTCAGCGATATCGTCGAGTCGCAGTTCGGGTTTCACATCATCAAGGTGACCGGCCGCAAAGAGGCCGTGACCGAACCGTTTGACAAAGTCAAGGAGCAGATCGTCAACAACCTCAAGACGCAGAAGCGCCAGCAGTTCTGGACCACCTTCCGCGTCAAGATGCGGGAAGGGGCCAAGATCGAAAAGCTGGTCGAATTCAAGATGCCTGAGCCGCCGGTTGCCCCGGGTGCTCCCGCCGCCGGCGCCCCGAAGGTTGTTCCGGTCACGCCCAAGCCGGCTGCCGAGGCCAAACCCGCCGACGGCAAGACCGTCACAATTCAGCCCAAGAGCGCCGAGGGCGAAAAGAAGTAACAAATTAGGATGTAGGATATAGGATTTAGTGTTTAGAGGGGCGGGCTTTGGCTCGCCCCTTTGTTTTGCGCGGGAATGACATGGAGGGCGGGAATGCCACACGGACCCGACAGAGCGGGTCCCTCCATCGGCAACGCAGAAACAAACCGCCGGTTGGCCTTTCGGTCGCCGGCGGTTTTTATTTTGTCAGAAAAAATTTCTGACACCCTATATTTTCCCAAGGTCATCGACCGGTCATTTGCTCCAGCTTTTC
>PMBP01000529.1 GCA_003152975.1 Phycisphaerales bacterium
TCCTCCTTGGCTTCTCCGACTATGCCAATTCCTTCCGCATTACCAATTGTTCTCTGGCCCTCTCGGGGGCAATGCCGATAGATTTTGCCTGTTCTTCGAGTGAACGGACAAAGTCGGGAAATTCCTGCAGGTACGGGAAGGGACGGCGTTCGGTAAGCGTAAACCCAAGCTTCTCCCAAAAAGTATGCCCGGCCCCGCCGGTAATCGCATACACAATTGGCAGGTCCTCAAACGACAGCGCCTCGATCCATCGCCAGCCCCGGCCGCGTGCCCACTCGATCATCGCCCTGCCCATCCGCAGGCCGATCCCTTTTCGCTGGTAGGGGTTTTCCTTTTGTTGCGGGCTGCCTGTCATCATGCAATGAACGGAAAGCGTCTTGTCGGCGATATGTTCCAGCGGTAAAAATTCCTTCTCGGTGAAACGATCATCGGGTCCGGCGGACCAGTCCTGCTGAAGGCACAAGTCCCCCGCGCCCTCCATACTACAAACGGCCTTGGGGTAAAATCGCAGTTGTCCAACGATAGTGTCTCCATCTCGCGCGACGATCGCACAGGCCCCATAGACCCGCGTGAGCTTGGCCAACAAAGGGAGATTCCGCCTGCGATACCGTTCCCACGCCAGTGGATTGTCGGCCGGAAACTGCTCGATCGTATCCCGCGACACCGGCCCGGAATGCAGACATCGCCACAGCAAAAATTCCTCCGTCATTGGTTCCACCACAATCTCATCCATCGTGATGTCTCCTTCAAATAAGCAGCCGGACTATTTTTCAGTCTTCAGCACCTTGGCCAGATCGCAATAACGGTATTCCAGCCCCAGCTCCTTGCACAGTTCCTTGAACTGCCCCACGACCCATTCGCTCAGTTCCGATTGGATCTCGGCGCTGACGCCCGAATCGCAGAAAAAGATCCGACAGCCGGCGAATCGATGTTCATGCGCTCCACAACGGCCATCCTGCAGATACGGGCAAATAGGGCGGGGCATTGTCCGTAATCCATCCTGCCCCATCGCCTGGCGGAAATAGATCACCTCCGGCGTCGAGACAAACAGCCGATGGTCGTACGCCCCAAAGTCACAGCATTTTCCGCAGCCGTCGCAGCCGCCGCCGCGCAGCGTCCGGACCGCGTCGAGCTGCCGGTCGAGCTGCCGGTAAATCGCCTCCACCCGCTCGGCGACCTCGGCCGGACGGGCCTGCCACCAGCGGTCCTGCAGCCGCAGGGCCTCGATCTGCTCGAAGCTGTAGAATTTCCCGCGATTGATCCCGGGGCATTTCCGGGCCGTGCGTTTCCACTCGTCGGGGCTCCGCAGGTTGCCCGTCCAAAAGGGCCAGGTCCGGCACTGGTTGGGCCGCACAGAATAAACGCCGCAGCCCCGGCCCGAGTCGGTCTTCTTGAGAAAGACACAGTCGTGACTGACCGCCCGTTCCCGGATGCTGGTTCGCGGCCCGTAGCGGGTCAGATATTGCGATTGCAACCGTTCGACCGACAGGTCCAGATGTTCGGCCAGCATTTCGATTTCGGGCTTGCTGATCCAGATGTACCCCTCGTCCGGCCCGGCGCAGCAGTTGCCGCACTGCACACATTCAAAATGCAGTCCTGACCCATACCACAACGTCTCGCTGGCCACGCCTTGCCCTTTCGATCCCAGACAACAAAATCCACGGAAGGGTATTGTACGAAAAATCGGCCCACCCATCAATGCGATACCGGCCGTAGAAAACCGCCCATCGCGGCGGCCGGATCAGAGGTTCTGCAGCCAGTCCTCGGCGAGAATCAGCAGATCGAGGATGTTGACCGCGCCGTCGCGGTTGAGGTCGGCCCTGCCGCACCACTGGTTGGCCGCGGCACAATCGTCGCGGAGCCAGGAATCCTGAAGAACGGACATGTCGAACAGGTTGACCGCGGCGTCGCCGTTGATGTCCGAATCGGCGGGCGCGGCGGTGAAGGCAATCGAAGTCGCGGTGTACTTGCTGAACGAACACGACCAATTGCCGACGAACTGATTGTCATACCCGTGCCGCAGAAAGAGGGTTGCGGCGTGGTGCCGTTCGGGTGTCAGCCAGACGGACGAATAGGAGGTTCGCGCCGGATCGGAAATGAGCTGCTCCAGCAAGGTCTGGTCGGATTCGGTATCCCGGATCGACAACTCAATGCCGTTGATCGAGGAATCCGTCACGGCGGCCCATTGGACCGTCAGGGGGCTTGCGACATTTTCCTGATTCGCTATCGGAGCGACAAATGACGGCTGCTGCGCCGGCTGCGGCAGCGGATTGGAGGTGTTGGGGATCCCGAAATCCAAGTCGTCGGTTATCGTAAAAGGACTACCATCAAAGAGAATCTCCGTTTCAATCTGATATGTCCCGTCGCCGAAGGCGGCCACATCCGAGGCCGCTGGACCTGACTTTTCAAAAACCCATCCTTCGGGCTTGGCCGTGAGGGGGTACCAAACCTCGCCTGGCGAACAGAGCCGAAGGGAGGTTACCGGGTATCCATTATCTTCAAAATAACTGACATCCACCCAGCATCGGAACTGATGGGTCACCGTCGATCCGGGACCATAGAGGATCCCTTTTCGGATCTGGAGCTTGAAGGGTAATTCGCCGAAGACAAAGGTTCCCAGATCGCCTTCGTCGGCATACCGGCCGGACATGTCATTGACCTGGTTGGACTCCAGATGGACCGTATAGGTGCCCAGGTCGGTGTTGTCCCACGATCCGCCGGGCGCGGCCAGTCGATAATAGGCCAGCCAGGTCCGCAGGCCCTGTCGCGGCTCGCCATCTTTCACGCGGTCAAATACGGCCAATGCGTCGAAGCTGTTGGGGCCGGTCACGCGGATGTCTTCGTCGTCGAGACTGTCCGAATCAATCATCCCGTCGTCCAGGTAGGTGATCTCCAGCATGAAGCTGTTTGCGCCGCCCGTCGGGCGGTCGTTGTCGTTGTATTCGGCCGAGGGTTTTTGTTCGTCAAAACGCTCACGGAACATCAGCGGCACGATCCGGCCCGTCGATCGTTCGCCGCCCCAGCCGACGATCACGCCGTCGTTACTGATATCCTCGGCATAGTAAATATCCCATCCCGTCTGGTAGGCGAGTCGATCGATGTTGTAGAGCTGGTGGCCTTCCCACAGGACCGCTTCCCCGTCCAGCGAGGTGCCGACGATCTGGCCTCGCTCATTGATACCCATGGCGATCTCGATCTTGGGTTCGAGAATCTCGACATTATTCTGGGCGTCCCATTTGGCCCCGTGCCATACGATCGGGTCGCCGGAATACTGCACATATCCAACGATGACGCCCTCCTCGTTGATCGCGTAGGCGGCACTGCGCTGGTTATATCCGGCCGGACTGGGCAACGGCACAAGCGGCCCTGATACCGAACCGCGGGCCGCGCGAGGGATGCCGTTGATCTCGATGTTTCCGGCAATGACACCCTTGTCGTTGATACGGAACCGTTCCCATCCGGGCAACGGAGTCGTGGACAACGGGACAGGAGCGCTGCCCGGCGAGCTCCAGAGTACCGGCAGATATCCCGCATCATGAACATCAGGCATGCAGGATACGCCGACAATCTGATTGTGGTTATTGATTCCCGTCGCGGTGCCGTCATACACCATATTTTGATAGCCATCCCAGGGATGACCATCGTACCGAATGGGATCGCCCTCGTTGTCGTCGGCCAGCGTCCCCAAGTCCTTCCAGGTCCGCGTGACGACATTATACAACCCCGGCCGATCTCCATCGAAAATGGTTCTTGGACCATCGGCCGTAAAATGGCCCACGATGAAACCTTTGTTATTCATGTCATATCCGCCGCAAAACGAAAAGGGAGGAAGAACCGGGTGAGAAACGCCGTCGTCAGGGTTGTTGTTGAGGTCCCAGAACGCCGAGCCGAAAATCTGCAACGATTCGTTGATCCGCACGGCACGGCCCTCGGTAGCGCCGAACAATTCCAGGGGGATGACATCAAATACGATTCCGGCGGCATATCCCGACACGGACAACACCGCCACCATCAGACCCAGGCACGCATAACAGATCATCACTCGGCTCCAATTCAATGGATTGTACGACAACGATATCCCCCGGGCCGATAGACGATTCCAATCCAGAACCGAAAATCCTATGATTTATCGGACTACAATGCAAACCCCGCCGGGGAAAATATCCACAACCTGCCTCCGTGCAGTAGGGTATATCATACCGAAAATGCCTTGATTTGTCAAGGCGATTTTGGCAACAGCCCCGATTCGGAAATGTTCATTATCGTTCACCGACCTTCTCCGTTGCCGAACCAATCCGTATGGGCCGATCGACATTCATCGCCAGTCCGGATATACTGATCGTTGACATGGGCAAGCTCTGTTCCTTGCCCTGCTACCAACCTCCGTCGAAACGAGTCCGTATGCGGTTCAATCAGTTTCGCGGCCGGGCACATCTTCCGGCGGCCTTCACGCTGATCGAACTGCTGGTCGTCATCGCGATCATCGGCATCCTGTTGTCGGTCCTGATCCCCGCGCTGGGCAAGGCCAAAAAGCAGGTTCGCACCGTGGTCTGTCGCTCCAACCTCCACCAGATCGGCCTGGCCGTCGCCCTCTACGCCGACGCCAACCAGAACTACATACCCCGCGGCAACCCCGACAATCCGTGGTTCATGCGGTTTCTCCCCTATCTCGGCCACGACCAGCGGCAGAAGGATTACCGCGATGTCAGGATCTACAAGTGCCCGGACTTTCCCCGCACCGGCGTCGGCGAGAACAATATCTCCAACGCCAAACAGACCCTGTGCTATGTCGTCAGCTCCTGGACCTTCGACAACGACAAGGACCAGATCGGCCACGAAATCCGCGAAGCGACAAAGTTGTCGGAATTCCGCCACCCTGGATCGACAATCTACATGGCCGACCACGAAGACGGCGCTTGGCGGCCGATCATCCAAACCTCCACCGACGACGGCCTGGATCGATGCGACATCTGGACCCCCACCCACCTGCCCACCAGCAACGGTCAGGACCCTCACACCGGCCGGCGCATCGCCCGCGCCCGCCATCGCGACGGCTGCAATGTCCTGTTCCTCGACTACCACTCCGAATACATCCCCGCCGACGAAATGACCGTCGAAATGTGGCGTGACAAATGATTGTGCTGTCTCTCAGCTACTCAAAGAGGGCTTCCGTGTCAGACTGTTGGGGAACAATCTGCCAATATACCGGGCAGGAAAAACAGTGGCGGCATGGCCTGAATGATAAGGCACATTTCATGTTGAAGCGCAACATATAGCTAACGGTTCAGCCGGCTACAGGAAAGACCGGGCCGCCGCTATTTGCTTTTGGCTTTGCCCTTGGCGGTTGTTCTGCGGCGGCGAAATTGGCGGGGTGTGATCCCGACCACGCGCCGAAAGGCCCGGGAAAAATAACTTTGATTGTTGTACCCCACCTCGTCGGCGATCTTTTGGCAACTCTTGTCCGTCTCGGCCAGCAACCGTTGAGCATGACCGATCCGAACCCAAGTCAGGTACTCGATCAGCGTCGCCCCCGTTTCTTCTTTGAAGCGGTGAGCCAGCCGCGATACGCTCAACTTGGCCCGACCGGCCAATAGATCCAGCGTCAGCGACTGGTCGAAATGGGCGTCCAAATACTCCACTGCCTTGCGAAGGGGCAATAAAGCACCGTCCCGCAGTTCCTCACGGACCCGCGTGACCTTCTTATCGATTCCATCCCGATTTGCGAAATCCTGTCTGGCCATCTTCGTCCTTCCCTTGACCGGGACCTGATACTGACATCACAGGTATCGAAAACAAAGTTTACCAGACAGGTTGTTGCTCTGCAACATAGATATTTCAAATTCTAAAATTATTCTTCTTGTTTTACCGAATCACAATGGGGGAAATGGGGGTCTATAGGTATTTTTCCCAGATTGACGAGGAATTTGCTCACGCGATCGCATACTAAATCCAGATAGGCCTTTCCAGCCGCAGCGGTCGCTCCCCCCGGCTCGCCTGCGGCGCAGTGGTCGTTGAGCCGGGCAAAGCTGCGACTGGTCGTCACCCAACCTTTCCGCAAGGCCTCGAACCGGAACGGCCGAACTTTGCCGTCGCCGGCCTGATCGGCCTCCACAAGATGCGGATACAACTCCAATCCCACTGAGGTCTCCAATTGCCCCGCGTGGTCGTCGAGCTTGGTGAAGATTTCAGCATAGCGGTCCTTGCCCACCGTCCACCAGTTGCACACGAACACGAACACATCCAGGTCGCACTGGATCTGCCGCACCAGCGGTGTAAAGTCATTGCCGCCGTGTCCGTTGAGGATCACGATCTTTCGGATCTTGTGCCGACGCAATGATCCGATGATGTCCCGCAGCATCGCATCCAGGGTCGCCTGCGACACATGGATCGCCATCGGAAAGTCGAGCTGATTGCAATCGACGCCGAACGGGATCGTCGGCAGACAAATAATGTTCGGGCTCTCCTTCCACGCCGCCTGGCAGCACCGCCGTGCCAGATGCGTCGTATGCAGAAAATCCTGTCCCTCCGGCAGGTGAAGATTGTGTGCCTCGATCGCCCCCGTCGGAATCACGGCGACCTCATACTTGCGCTTCCGGATCCGATGCAGATTCGTTTGCGTCAGATCCCACTCGACGATCGTCTGTTGCGGTTCGGTCATGGTATTCGTCTCCAAAAAGTGGTCGTTCGCTGAATTCTACTCGCGATACCTCCGCCGAACAAGCTTCCGGATTTGGAGATTCGATAACAAGCATCTTTCCCCAACGAGGGCTTTGCGGTACGATGAAGGTGAAATTGCATTGAGGGACCTATGAATCGCCAAATCTGGATCATAATTATTTTTCTATTTGTCGTAATGTTGGGCATTGCCGCCGTTGCGGAGTGGCTGCATAATCGGCAACCGGAATCCTCCGCTCATTCCCCGCAAAGCTCCATCGCCTTCGGCGGCCCCGATTGGCCGATCTTTCGCGGCAATTCCGCCATGACCGGCGTGGCGGCCGGAGCGTTCCCCGACAAGTTCGCCCTCGCCTGGAAGTTCAAGACCGGCGACGCAATCAAGTCCTCCCCCGTCGTCGCCGATGGCCGGGTCTTCGTCGGTTCGCAGGACAAGAAGGTCTATGCCGTAGCGCTCGCCGACGGAAAGCCCCTCTGGAACTTCGCGACCAAAGATGTCATCGATGGCTCGCCCTCCGTCGCCGACGGCCTGGTCTTCGTCGGCTCCAACGACAGCTTCCTCTACGCCCTCGCCGCCGCCTCCGGCACGCTGAAGTGGTCCTTTGAAACCGGCGACAAGATCATCGGTTCGGTCAACCCCGCCCGCGCCGCCGACGGCAAACGCATCCTGGTCTTCGGCAGCTACGACAACAACATCTACGCCCTCGACGACGCCGGCACCCAGCTCTGGAAGTACGAAACCGGCAGCTATGTCAACGGCGCGCCCGCCGTGGATTCCGGCCGGGCCGTCGCTGGAGGATGCGATGCACGGCTCCACATCGTCCAGATCGCCGACGGCCGCTCCCCCGCCCAGATCGATTTGGGCGCCTATGTCGCCTCCAGCGCCGCCTTGTCTGGCGGCCGCGCCTGGCTGGGCAACTACGAAGGCGCTGTCTTTTGCGCCGACCTGACCACAGGAAAGATCCTCTGGAGGCAGCAGCCCTCCGAGGCCCCCATCCTCACCAGCCCGGCCGTCTTCGAAAACCGCATCGTCTATGGCTCCGACGACAAGAACCTCTACTGCCTCGACGCCTCCGACGGAAAGCAACTCTGGAAGTTCGCCGCCGCCGGCGAAATCCAAAGCTCCCCGGTCATCTGCGGCGACAAGGTCCTGGCCGGCTCGTCCGACGGCCGCATCTACCTGCTGCGATTCGCCGACGGCACGCAGGTCTGGTCCTACGAAATCGGCTCGCCCATCACCGCCAGCCCCGCCGTCGCCGCCAATCACCTCCTGGTCGCCGCCGAAGACGGAACCCTCTACGCCTTCAGAGCAAAATAATGAAATGAGACCATGCCGTGTCGGAATCATTCTGGCGAAGGCCGGAATCCATTTTGTTTCCTTATTATACCTTTTGTAATTCGATATTGTTTAGTATTTAGGATTTAGTGTTTAGAATTTTTTCTTTGCGGCTTTGCGTGAGGATTTCTTACCCCAAAATCTGGTCAAACTGCTCGGGGCTTAAGCTGTGCCGCAGCTTCTGGAGGGCCAGTAGTTCGATCTGCCGCACCCGTTCCTTGCTCAGGCCCAGCTCGTCGCCGATTTCCTTGAGGGTCAGGGCCTTTCGCCTGGGCCCCGATTCGCCCAGTGCGAAATGGTTCCGGACGATATACTGCTCCCGCTCATCCAGATTGTCGCGAATCACCTGCTCCAGACTCCGCTGCGCCCGTTCGATGGATTCCATGTCGATCTCCGGAATCCGGAGATCCTGTTCGACCTGCGACATGTCCGCCCCCACCGTACGGTCCGGCCGCGCCGTCTGCGCCGGAATCTGCCGCGCGAAATCCTTGATGATCGCCCACGCCGCGTAGGTGCTGAACCGGTACCCGCGGGTGTAGTCGAATTTCTCCACCGCGTGCATCAGGGCCAGGTTCCCCTCCCCCACCAGGTCCGCCATCGTCGCCCCGGCCCCCAGGTGCTTGCCCGCGATGCTGATAACCAGCCGCAGGTTGGACTCGATCAAAAACGCCTTGATCTCGTCGGCCTGGCGAACCGTGCCCTCGATGCGGTCCAACGCCTCGCTGCTCGGGCTGGGCGATTGAATGTCCTGGATTTCCCTCGACGCCCGGCACTTCAGGTAATTGTAGCGCCGAAATAAAGCAATTTCCTGTTCGCGGGTCAGTGTGCTTGATGAGGTCGGATCGCACAGGGACTTCCAGTCCCCCGCCAGGATCGCCTTGGCCGCGTCGACCGATGCAAACTCGGGGCTGTCGATATAACTGAAATTCCGCGATTGAAATTCCCGGGCCCGCCGCTTGTTGAGGATCCGATAGATCGAACTGCGGCTGCGGCCGTATTTCTCCATCAACTGGGTCACGGGCGTTTTCTGTCGGAACAGCCGGTAGATATGCGCAGTCTCCTTGGGCCCGACGGCCGGCTTGCGGGAGACGAACACCGACTGCTGGGGAAATCGCTCCTGGTGATGCTTGAGGGTATAGCGGATGGTTTCGCGGCTCCGCCCGGTCGTTTCCGCGATGGCCCCAATCAGCCGGCTCTGCGTCTGCGGGCCGGACTGCGACAGATTCCGGGCCAGATCGAGGATCTGGTCCCGCTGGGCCGGATCGATCCGCGTAAACCGCTTGCTCCGCCGGGCCTGCGGGTTGTCCTGGAGAAACCGCCCCAGCGTCGATTCCGGGTAACCAAGCCGTTTCCGCCCGTCCGGATAGATGAACATCCGGCCGACCAGACCCGAGTTCCGCCACCGCTGGAGGGTCTTGCGGGTAACCTGAAATTGCCCGGCCAAATCTTCAGTCGTGTAAATCCTTTGTCCGGCGTCACTTACGGATATCGCAACCCGGCAACTGACCTTGTAGATGAACACGCTGAGGTCATTGAACAAATGCTCGCTGCTGATCAACGGCTCGGATTCGTCAAACTTGGGCTTAAATCCGGTGATTTTGAAGCAAATGAAATCATAAGGATAGTTGCGGCCCGGCTCCAGAATCGCCAGAAGCTCCTCCGCCGCCGCCACCTGCTTGAACTTTTGCGGCCGGGGCGCATAACGAAGCTCTTGGTACAACTGTTCCAGTCTTGGATTCGTGAATCGGATCATAGTCGTCAAGATCATTATACCCGATTTCCCGATTGATATCAAGGATTATGAACCAATTTTCCCGCTCCCCCAAATGTCGCAATATAGCTGGATCTTCTTTGTACCAGGCCTAAATTGAAAATCGAAAATTGAAAATGATCCCTTCTAATCCCCCTGAACCTGCACGATCGTGTTCCGCGTGCGGGGCCCGTCGAATTCGCAGAAATAGATCGCCTGCCAGGTCCCCAGCACAAGCTGACCCGCAGCGATCAGGATTTGTTCGCTCGCCCCCACCAGCGAGGATTTGACATGGGCGTCGCTGTTGCCCTCGTTGTGGCGGTATCCGGGCCGGCGCTCGGGGATCAACTCCTCCAGCGTCAGCAAAATATCGTGCACGACATCCGGGTCGGCGTTCTCGTTGATCGTGATCCCGGCCGTGGTGTGCGGGCAAAAGACCGTGACGGTTCCGTCGCGGATGCCGCTGTCGCGGACGATCTGCGCCACGCGGGAGGTGATGTCGATCATCTCGCACCGCCGTGAAGTCTTCACCGAAATCGTTTGCTGAACCGTAGCCATAATCGCCTCACATCTGATCGACGACTTCGATCCCCAGCAATTCCGACAGGCCGTGCCGGATCGTCCGCGCCGTCAGGTCGCACAGCAGCAGCCGCCGCGCGCGGGTCGGCCCTTCGGCATCCAGCACCGGGCAGGCATTGTAGAAATTGCTGAATTTCTGCGCAAGATCATACAGGTACGCGGTCAAATAGTTCGGCCGACAATCCTGCGCCGCCATCGCGATTGCCTCGCCGTAGCGGACGATCTGCTTGGCCAGCTCAATCTCCGCCGGCTCCTGCGGCGTCGGATCCGACAGACCCGCAATCTCGGCATCGACGGCGATCCCCCGCGTCTCGGCCTTGCGTTCGATCGAGCGGACTCGCGCGTAGGCGTACTGCATGTACGGGGCCGTGTTGCCCTCCATCGCCAGCATCTTGTCGAAGCTGAACACATAGTCGCTGTCGCGGTTGTTGGAGTAGTCGGAGTACTTGACGGCGCCAATCCCCACCGCCCGGGCGATATTTTGCTTTTGATCCTCCGGTAACTCCGGATTTTTCGCCTCGACCACGCCCCGCGCCCGCTGCACCGCCTCCTCCAGCAACTCCTTGAGCTTGACCGTCTCGCCGCTGCGGGTCTTGAAGGGCTTGCCGTCGGTCCCCAGCATCGTCCCAAAGGTCACATGCACCAACTCGGTCGTTTCCTTTGCCCATCCGGCCTTCCGCGCCACGGCAAACAGCATCGCAAAATGCTGCGCCTGCCGGGCATCGGTCACATAGACGATCTCGTCGGCCTTCAGCTCGGCGACCCGGTACCGCAGCGCCGCCAGGTCCGTCGTCGCGTACAAAAACGCCCCATCGGTTTTCTGAATGATAAACGGCAGCGGTTCGCCTTCCTTGTTCTTGAACCCCTCCGGAAACACGCACACTGCCCCCTCCGATTCCACCGCCAATCCCGCCCGCCTCAAGTCCTCGACTACTTTAGGCAGATCGTCATTGTACGCACTCTCACCACGAATGTCGGCATCGGTCAATAAGACACCTAATTCCTTGTATAGCGAATTTATTTCGGATAATGAAATATCCGTTATATCACGCCATATATCTTTAGTGTCATCATTCCCTATCCGCCCTGCGGAACTATGATGTAGATTGACAACATAAGTGCCAGATGTTCTGGCAAATTGTTCATCCTCGTCATGCCTTTTTTTAGCGTCTTTATATAAATTTTCCAAATATGCTAAAGATGCAGTTTCGGTACCCTTCGTTGGGGTAATCCCTCGCTCTTTCATTAGATTGATCAGCATCCCGAATTGCGTGCCCCANNCCAGTCGCCGATGTGGTTTTGCCGAATGACCTTGTGGCCCAGACCTTCGAGAATCCGGCAGATGCAGTCGCCAATGATCGTGCTGCGCAGGTGGCCGACATGCATCTGCTTGGCGATGTTCGGCCCGGAATAATCGACAACGACGGTTTTGGCCGCCGCGGCCCGCTCGATCCCCAGCCGCTTCGAATCGTCGCGAATCTCTTTCATCGCCCGGCCAAGAAACTCCGGCCGCAGCCGCAGGTTGATAAATCCCGGCCCGGCCACCTCCGGCGCTAAGCACAGGTCATCGAGGCCCAACTGCCCCGTCGCCTGCTCGGCCAGCTTGCGCGGATTGGTCCCCATCCGCTTGGCCAGGGCCATTACGCCGTTGGCCTGATAATCGCCGAATCGCGCATCCGCCACCGGCCGGACCATCGCCGCAGAGCCGCTTTGCCCGCTGACGCGATCCAGCGCCGCCGAGATCCGCTCTTCCAGCATGTCCCGGATCGGCCTCATTCCAGCTCCACCCGCTTGGCGTCGCCCCAGAGATTCTCCAGCTCGTAGTAATCGCGGTACTCCTTGTCGAACACATGCACCACGACATCCACAAAGTCGGCCAGGATCCATCGCCCCTGCTCGTAGCCTGCCTGACCGTACCGCTTGCGGCCGACCTCCTTGGCGTGGACCTGCACGGCGTCAACCACCGTGCGGGACTGGCGTACGCTGGTGCCCGTGGCGATCACATAATAATCCGTCGCGCTGCTGATACCCTTCAGGTCCAGCACGACAATGTCCGTGCAGTTGCTGTCCCGGGCGATGATGCCCGCGGCCCGTGCAAACTCGAGGGTTTCGTCAACTTTCTTTTTCGCTCTCGGCATGATTCTCGTTCCTCACAATCTTCGCGGCGCGTCGCCGCACAAAACAAAAGGGGATTTACACAAGGCGTGTAAATCCCCTGAAATTATCTCCAATCGCCATCATTCCTTGTCGGCCTGAATCCGCATCGAGAAGAACGAGCGGTGCACGAAAATCAGCGACAATCCGAAGAACACCGCCGCCAGAATCCACCGCATCTCGGGCTTTAGCTCGATCGCCATCTCGATCGCCAGCAGTCCGAACAGCGTCGTGAACTTGATNNTGATGATCGGGTTCAGCGCCACCGACGAAGTGTCCTTAAAGGGGTCGCCCACCGTGTCGCCCACGACCGACGCCGCGTGCAGCTCGGTGCCCTTGGCGTTCAACTCGGTCTCCACGATCTTCTTGCAGTTGTCCCACGCCCCGCCGGTGTTGGCCATGTAGATCGCCTGGTAGAGCCCGAAGATCGCGATCGAGATCAGGTACCCGATGAAGAAGAACGAATCCACGCACGCAAACGCCAGCGTGCTGAAGAAGATCGTCAAAAACAGGTTGATCATGCCCTTCTGGGCATACTTGGTGCAGATCTCGACGACCTTCTTGGAGTCGGTAATCGACGCCTTCTCCACGCCTTCGAGCTTGATGTTCTTCTTGATGAACTCCACCGCGTAGTACGCGCCGGTGGTCACCGCGTTCATCGACGCGCCGGTAAACCAGTAGATGATCGCCCCGCCGGTGATCAGGCCCAGCAGGAACACCGGGTTGAGGATGGACAGCTTCTCGATATTCTGGGTCAAGCCAAGGGTCAGGATCATGATGATCGAGAAGATCATCGTCGTGGCCCCGACCACGGCCGTACCGATTAGCACGGGCTTGGCGGTCGCTTTGAAGGTATTTCCTGCCCCGTCGTTCTTTTCAAGGAAAGACTTGGCCGTTTCGAAGTTGGGTTCGAAGCCGAAGTTCTTCTTGATGTCCTGCTTGATATTCGGAATCGTCTCGATCAGAGAAAGCTCATACACCGATTGGGCATTGTCCGTCACCGGACCATACGAGTCCACCGCGATCGTCACCGGCCCCATGCTCAAAAATCCGAACGCCACCAGACCAAAGGCGAACACCGACGGCGCGATCATCAGGGCGGCCAGGCCCTGCGTGCTGATGCCAAACGCCACCGCCATCAGGGCCGTGATCGCCAGGCCCATCCAGTACGCGCTGAAGTTACCCGCCACCAGGCCCGCCAGGATGTTCAGCGGGGCCCCGCCCTTCTTGGAGCATTCCAGGATGTTTCGGACAAACGCGCACTCCGTCGAGGTGAACCGGTTGACAAGTTCCGGGATCAGCGCCCCGGCGAAGGTGCCACAGGTGATGATCGACGCCAGCTTCCACCACAGCGTTCCGTC
>PMBP01000466.1 GCA_003152975.1 Phycisphaerales bacterium
TCGCTGCCGTGGATGTTGGTCTCGATGGTGTGGACGGGGCGATCGACGATGAGTTGCACGCCCACGGCCGCGGCGAGGTGATAGACGACATCGCACTGGTCGATCAGCAGGTGCATGGTCTCGGTGTTGCGGACATTATCCAGCACAAAGCGGAACCGCGGATCGGCCTGCAGGGCGCCGATGTTGTCGAGCGAACCGGTGCTGAGGTCATCAATGGCGACGACCTCGTGGCCGGCGGCGAGCAGATGCTCGGCCAGATGGGACCCGATAAAACCCGCACCGCCCGTTATCAATGCCTTCATGGGGTCAATCCTTCGATTCGACTGGACTCATTTCGTATTATCGGCACTTTCGGCGGCGGGATTGATTCCGCGAGCCGAATTGCGCGGATTCTTGCGGCCTACGAGGTCTTCAAACAGGGCGACGAGGGCGTCGTTGAGGCGTTGGATGTCGAAGTGGGCCTGGACATGCTCTCGGCCGACCCGGGCCATTTCGGGCCAGGTTTGGGGATTGTCGATGAGCCGGCACAACCCCTCGGCCAATGCGTCGGCGTCGGCCGGGGGAACCAGTAGGGCCGAGCGGCCGGGAACCACGGCGAAGGGGATGCCGTCAGTCTCGGTGGCCACGATCGGCAAGCCGGCGGCCTGGGCCTCGAGCAGGACCACGCCCAGCGGCTCAAGAATGCTGGGCAACAGAAACAGGTCCGCCCCGGCCATCCGCGCAATGACTTGCTCGTTGGTCCGGGGACCGAGGAGCGAGACGCTTGGGGCCAGGCCCAACTCGTCGATCAGTCGCTGCAGGGATTCCTGTTCCGGACCGTAACCAATGATGTCGTAGGAAAGCTTTCGGTTTGGATACCGGCCTTTTACATTCTGAAATGCCCGGATTCCATAGTCCAAACCCTTCTTGGGGACATAGCGGGCGACCGTCAAGATCCGCAACGATTCGTCGGGCGACTTTGCGGGGCGAGATAGAGGCGGAAACCGTGCCAGATCGATTCCCATCGGATGAATGCGGACAGAATCGGGATCGGCCCCCAACTCGATAACCCGGTTTCGGGTTGAGGGGGAATTGGCCAGTATCAGATCGGCCTGTCGAAACAGATCCCGATACATATCCCGTTGTTCCCCGACCGCCAATTGATAATCGTAACCATGAAACACGGTGATCAATCGTGCCTTTGGATCGACCTGTTTGAGGAATGTGGCAAAATTGCCATTGGGCCCATAATGGCAAAAGACCACATCATACGATCGCCGGATCAGCGACAGGGCAATCCGATATTCCGGATACAGGAAACCTTCGGGGCGGGTCAGGAAGTGGCGAAGGGTCCGAATCGTCATGCCGGGCCGATGAACCAGCCGCAGCAGAGTGGCCCAGCCGGCCTGGAATCGGCACAGCCATTTATGGGAGGGGACTTCCGGGTGGGGGAAAGAAAGGCGATCCAGACGATACCGGCGGACATCGTCGTGAACGGGCCCGTCGTCATCGTCCATGGGATAGGCAAAGATGTCGATCGAATGGCCCCGGTCGATCAGGCCGGTGATCTGGTTGAGGATGAAGACCTCGCTGGGCCGAATCAACTCGTTGATCACAAACGCTATTTGCATGGTCACTGGGTTCCCGGAACCCTGATCCGGCGATACGGACGAAACCAGCCGATGGATCGACGGGGCCGATGATGAGGAGCGACGCATCGACCTCATCGGGCATCCGGCGCTGGATGGACCCCGCTCACTCTAATTGCTTGAGAATGTCATCTGGAATAGAAAGATTTGCATAGACATTCTGGACATCGTCGTGATCTTCCAACTCGTCCATCAGGCCCATGAACTTGCGGGCGGCCTCGGCGCTACTGACGGGTACGGTGGTCTGGGGGATCATCGACAACTCGGCGACCTCGACGGCGAGGTTGTGTTTCTTCAGTTCGGCCTTGAGCGGTTCGAAGGCCGTCGGGGTGCAAGTCAGTTCGTAGACCTCGCCGTTGTTCTTGAGGTCGTCGGCCCCGGCCGAGAGGGCGATTTCCATCAGGGCGTCTTCGCCGATGGCGTCGGTCTTGACGGTGATCAGCCCTTTCTTGCTGAACATCCAGGCCACGCAGCCGGCCGCGCCCAGCGTGCCGCCGCGGCGTTCGAAGATCTTTTTGATCTCCGGCGCGGTGCGGTTGCGGTTGTCGGTGAGGGCCTCGACCAGCACGGCGATGCCGCCCGGGGCGTAGCCCTCGTAGTGCACTTCCTCAAAGCCGGCCCCGCCCGCCTCGCCGGTGGCCTTCTTGATGGCCTTCTCGATGGTGTCCTTGGGCATATTGGCGGCCTTGCCTTTGTCAATCGCGTACCGCAGCGACAGGTTGGCCGACATATCGCCGCCGCCGGCCCGAGCGGCGACCATGATCATGCGGGCGATCTTGCTCCAGATCTTGCCGCGCTTGGCATCGATGATGGCTTTCTTATGCTTGATTCCAGACCAATGGGAATGTCCTGACATGGTTGGGTCCTCAATCCGGTTCTCGATTTACGACAGTTCTCAATGGATCACTCGGTTCAGGGGATAGGTGATGATTCCCGACGCGCCCGCGCGTTTGAGTTGCGGGACCAGCGTCCGGGCCAGGCGATCCTCGACGATGATCTCCACGGCCACGAACGACGCGTCGGCCAGTTCGGAGATCGTGGGGCTTTTTTCCGACGGCAGCAGCGACAACACCGTCGGCAGATCGGCCTTGCGGGCGTTGAGCTTCATGCCCACGCGGCTCTTGGCGTCGATGGCGGCGTTGAGCAGAATGGAAATATTCTCGATCTTTGTCCGCTTGAACTCATCCTGCCACGCCAGACGGTTGGCGATCAGCCGTGTGGTGCTGGTCATGATCGTGTCGATGATCCGCAGGTTGTTGGCCTTGATGGACGAGCCCGTCTCCGTCAGCTCGACGATCGCATTGACGAGGCGCGCCTTGACCTCGGTGGCGCCCCAACTGAATTCGACCTTCACAGGGATGCGCTTGGATTCGAAATACCGCCGCGTCGCATTGACCAGCTCGGTGGCGATGATCCCGCCGGCCAGATCCTCGGGTTTCTGCACCGCCGATTCGTTCGGCACGGCCAGCACCCACCGCGTCGGCAGGTTGGTCGCCTTGCTGTAACGCAGCTCGCAGACTTCCTGGACATCGGAGCCGTTCTCGACGATCCAGTCGTGGCCGGTGAAACCGGCGTCGAGCACGCCATCGGCGACATAGCGGCTCATCTCCTGGGCCCGCAGCAGGATCAGCGAGATTTCGTCGTCGTCGATCCGCGGAAAGTAGCTCCGCTCAAAGCCGGACACGGTGAATCCGGCCTTTTCAAACAGGGCAAAGGTGGCCTGCTCCAGGCTGCCTTTGGGGATTCCGAGTTTCAGGATGCGTTCGGACAAAAGAGGTCCTTTCGGCAAGGGGTCAGCTCTTCTTTCGTTTGGGCGCCGGCTTGGCGGCCTTGCGGGCGGCGTCGTTGGCGGCGGACATCGCCTCGGCGTGCAGCAGAGTCGCGAACTCGCGGGCCTGGGCGGCGCTGATCTGCCGGACGAGAAAACCCTGGATCTCCTCGTCGGTCGATTCCGGGTGCACCAGCTCGCCCGTTTTGAGGAAGTCGATCGTGACGCGATTGAGCGGAATCGTGTGGCCGTCGAGGGCGTGCAGGAAACAGTAGTCGATCGCGAAGGGGGTCAGGCCCGCGATCAGCTCCAGCTCCTTGCGGGCCTGGCGCTTGCCCTGCTCGCAAAGAAACTGCAAACGAAGCTGGTCATGGCGGTTGAAGATGGCCATCAAACTCATCAGCAGTGAGGTCGTGATCGCCCGCGAGTCGGTGTCGCGAACGCCCATCGCGTCCAGGACCTCGTCCTGTCGCGAGACGCGGAGATCGTTGTCGTCCACGAAGTGCTCGTGAATCCGCTTAAGGGCCGAGTGCGTCTGGGTAACGGTCCAGTGTTCCAAAAAGATGCCGTCGATCAGGGCCGGCAAGGGATCCGCGTAGTTCGGCGGCGAGAACTTGCCGCGGTCCTGACGCATGCGGCGAAAGAGCTTGTCGATCTGCTTGGCGTAGTCTTTGCTGTTTTTCATGGCCTGTCCTCGGAAAGGTCGCCGTTGGCATCGAACTCCTCCGGCGTTTCGGGCGAATCCTGAAATTCCTTCGAGACCTCATCGATCAGATGCAGCGTCTCGAGAGTCTTCTTGAACTGGGTATCGCGGACGAACAGCAGGTGGGGACAGTATCGGCTGGTCAAAACATCGCCGAGGTGAAGCTGGATCGGCCGGGAGGCGTGCTGAATGGCTTCGATGGTCCGGTTCTGGGCCGTCTCATCGGCGCCGAAAACGCTCAGGAACACCTGCGCCGTGTGCAGGTCCGGCGCGACCTCGACATGCGTGACGCTGACCAGGCCCTCGATGCGCGGATCGCTGAGGTGATTCTGGATGGTATCACTGACCGAGTCGCGGATGACGCGGGCCATTCTTTCCTGACGACGGGATGGAGGACGATGCATGGGCATTTCAGTTCGAACGCGACTTTCTCTTTCGGCGATT
Source organism: Phycisphaerales bacterium (assembly GCA_003152975.1). GTDB lineage: Bacteria > Planctomycetota > Phycisphaerae > Sedimentisphaerales > Anaerohalosphaeraceae > FEN-1350. The sequence continues at coordinate 4,544 of PMBP01000466.1, forward strand.
TCCCTTGCGCAATCCCTTACAGTGTCCGGGCCACTTCCACGATCTCGAAGGCCTCGAAGACATCGTCGACTTTAATGTCGTCGAAACCGGCAATCTTGACGCCGCATTCGAAGCCGGTCTTGACCTCGCGGACATCGTCCTTGAAATGCTTGAGCGACTCGATCTGGCAGTTGTCGCGAAGGACAATGTTGGAGCGGATCAGCCGAACGCGGGCCTTCTTGGTCACCAGGCCGCTGGTGACAAAGCATCCGGCGATGGTGCCGACCGACGAGACCTTGAAGAGATTGCGGACGACCAGGCGACCCAAAGTCTTTTCCTGTTGTTCCGGCTCCAGCATGCCCGTCATGGCGTCCCGGAGGTCGTCGGCGATCTTGTAGATGACATTGTAGAACCGGAAATCGACGCCTTTGGCCTCGGCCATCTCGCGGACCTTCTCGTCGGCGACGACATTGAACCCGATGATGATCGCGCCGGAGGCCTCAGCCAGGACGACATCGCCTTCGTTGACACCGCCGACAGCCGCGTGCAGGATCTTGATCTGGATCTCCTTGGCGCTGAGGTCGGTAAGGAACTTGGGCAGCATGTCGATGGAGCCCTGGACATCGGCCTTGACGATGAGGTTGAGATCCTTGAGCTTGCCGGCCTCGATCTGGGAGAAGAGGTTTTCCAGCGTGACTTGCGAGCGCTGGGCCAACGAGCGTTCGCGGGAGAGAAACTTGTTTTCTTCGGAGATGGACTTGGCTCGGTTGAGGTCGTCGATGCAGAAGAATTTGTCGCCCGCCTGCGGTACGCCATCCAGCCCCGTGATCCCGACGGCCATCGAACTGGTGGCGTGCTTGAGTTTCTTACCCCAGTCGTCAAACAGTGTCCGCACGCGCCCGGAGGAAGTCCCCGCCAGAACGACATCGCCTTTGCTCAGGACGCCTTCTTTGACCAGAAGGGTGGCGACGCTCCCCTGCGTACTGGTCATCTTGGCCTCGACGACCCAGCCCATCGCCGGGATCGTCGAATCGGCCTTGTAGTCTTTCAGCTCGGCGATGTAGTCGAGATATTCAATCAGTTCGTCGATGCCCTGGCCGGTGGTGGCGCTGGTCTTGACGATTTCGGTGTCGCCGCCCCACTCGGCCGGCACCAGACCCTGTTCGGACAACTGGCCATAGACGCGGTGCAGGTCCACACCGGGCAGGTCGATCTTGTTGATCGCCACGACGATGCTGACGCCGGCGGCTTTTGCGTGGTGGATGGCTTCAACGGTCTGGGGCATCACACCGTCGTCGGCGGCGACGACGAGGATGACGATATCGGTCATGTTGGCGCCGCGGGCACGCATGGCNNGCCGTGAAGGCCTCGTGGCCGGGTGTGTCAAGGAAAGTGACCTTGCGGCCATTCTTTTCGACATTAAACGCGCCGATGTGCTGCGTGATTCCGCCCGCCTCGCCGGCGGCGACGCTGGTGGAACGGATCTTGTCCAGCAAACTGGTCTTGCCGTGGTCCACATGGCCCAGGATCGCGACGATCGGGGGGCGCTTGGTCAACTCGGTACGGGCCCGGGCGGCGAACTCGGCGTCGATCAACTGCTCGCCGCTTTGTTTTCTCTCAACGATCAACTCGGTGCCCATTTCGAGAGCGACCAATTCGGCCACATGGGTCGATAGCGTCTGGTTGGCAGTCGCCAGAACGCCTTGGACCAGGAGCTTATGGATAACCTCGCTGGTCTTGGCATACAGCGCGGCCGACAGATTTTTGACGGTGATCGGCTCGTGGACGACAGCCTTTTCAGGACGGGCGGTCAGATGGGTTTCGAGAGCCCGCTTGCCCTCGATCCGCCGCGAGGGTCGAGCCCGGAGCGATTCGCCGCCGGCGGCGGCCAGGCGAGCCCTGCGGTCTTCCATGTCCCGTTCGCGGAGTTTCTTCAAATCCTTAGCGCGAACCTCGTCCGTAACGGGTTCCGCTTCGCGCTTGCGGCGACCCTGGGTCCGATCCCGGCTGGGTACGGCTCCTTTTGCCGCAGCACCCTTGGGAACCGGGCCCTTGTCTTTCTTGCCTTTGCCGAGAATCGTCGAACCCATTCCCGCCGGTAACAGGGGCTCGGAGATCGGCTTGTCGTATTTGGGCCGGGGGGTTCGAGGTCCGGTGGATGGGCGTGCTTTTCGATGAAATTTATCGTCCGGCTCAGCGGCCTCAACGCGAATAATAGTCGGGCCCGTCAGCCGGGCCGGGCGGGGTATCCCGAGCATGGGGCCGGCCGGCAAGATCACCGGCGGCTTGGGCAGCTCGGGGGCCGGGACGATGGCCGGCTCGGCGTCGGCCGTCGGCTCAGCGGCGGCAACGACAGCCGCTTCAACCGTCGGAACTCCGGATTCCATCGCCGGGACGGATACCCCCGCTTCGACCACCGGAGTTTCAGCGATCGGGGGCACGGCCGTAATTTCGTCAACAGCAGCGGCGATGACCTCGCCAGGAACCGATGGAAATATCTCAGACTCTCCAGCGGTTTCAGCGCCGGACACTTCGGCTTGTGCTAACTCTTCGGCAGTTCCGGCCTCGCCTTCCTTGTGTCGCAATCGGCGAGGGACACGGACCTTCTCCAGATCCACTCGGTCGGCTGTCTCGAAGGTGGTCGAGTGGTTGCCTTCGCTGAACCATTCGCGGATGGTCGCCGCCAAACCGGCGGAGATGGTGGACATATGGTTCTTGATGTCCAGGTTCTCGGCCTGGCATTTCTCGACGATGGCCTTGCTGGAAACGCCCAGCTCATTGGCCAGAATGAACACTCGTGTTACCGCTTTTGCCAAACCCATGTCTCCCGAACAATCAATGAATCCCCGCCGCCGGATCGGTTCCGGGTCAGTCGGACGAGCTTTGTTCCCGTGCCAGCAAGTTCTCGGCCTGCTTTTTCGCCGAATCGGAGGAAACCTTCTTGGCTTCTTCGGCCGCCGCCACGACGACCAGGTTGGCGAGGGACTCGTCCAGATGCAGCTCCTCGACCAGCGGCCCGGCTCCGACTTCCTCCAGATCCAGCACGGAAATGATTCCCAGAGCCAGCAGTTTATCGACCAGGGCGTCTTCGGCGCCGGGCACGCGGGCCAGGCACGCGCTCATCCGCTCGACTTCCTTATTGTATTCCGGCGGAGTCAGAATGTCGATATCCCAGCCGGTCAGCCGGGCAGCCAGCCGGACATTCTGCCCGTGTTTGCCGATTGCCAAACTGAGTTGGTCGTCGGTGACAACAACGGTGGCTCGGCCCAGCTCGAAACACAAAGCAATCTCGCTGGCCTCGGCGGGCTTGAGGGCGTTGCGAATCAGACTCTGTGAGGAGTCGCTCCAGCGGACAATGTCGATCTTTTCGCCGCCGAGCTCGTCGACGATATTGCGAATACGGCTGCCGCGAACGCCCACGCAGGCGCCGACGGCATCAACCTTGTCATCGACGCTGTGGACGGCGATCTTGGTCCGGTATCCGGCCTCGCGGGCCAGGGCCTTGATTTCGATAACCCCCTCGGCCACCTCCGGCACTTCGAGTTCAAAGAGCCGCCGGATAAACTCCGGATGGGTCCGGGACAGGACAATCTTGATCTGGCTGGAGGCATCGCGAACATCGAGGATCATGGCTCGAATCCGCTCGCCGGGGTGATGGGATGCGCCGGCGATCTGCTCGACCTTGGGCATCATGCCTTCCACCCGGTTGTTGAGGTTGACGATCAGGGCGCCGCCCTCGTAACGGCCGACGATCCCATTGACGATCTCTCCCTTGCGTTTGACATATTCGGCAAAGATACTGTCGCGTTCATCGGCCTTGATCTTCTGGATCATGACCTGCTTGGCGGTCTGGGCAGGGATGCGGCCGAGGCGGCGAATGTCCAGTTCGGCGCCTTCCTTGAAGGCCCGGATATCGCCGGTCGCCCGATCGATCGTGACGGTAATCTCGCTTTCGGGGTTCTGGAGACCGAAATGCTTTCGGGCGGCTGAAACCATCGCCGCTTCCAGATCCACGAATATCGACTCCTTGTCGATATTCTTGTCCCGTGCGATATTGTCCACGATCCGTATCAATTCCTGATTCATGTTCCCTTGCACCCTTTAACAATAAAAAAAGTGGAACCCTTCAGGATACCACTTTCACCCGCACCCGCCGTAGCGGCCAAACAGACCTGGTATCGCCGATCAGGCCATAACCGGGTCCTCCAGCAGCCGAACGAATAGATGCAGCATCCCTGAAGTACCTACAAAACGCCGTCTCATAGACTTAGGCGCAAAAAGACAGTGCCAAAGCAACTTGGGCCTACCCGACAAACGCACTGTACAGCGATCCTGTAATCATCTTGCACCTTCCACGAACTCGTTATTTAATCTGCCAAACATATCAATTATAGACGCAATCTGATCCTTGTCAACCTGTAGAGGCCAAAAATGTTACAAAAAGACGCAAATATTCCTACCTTATTTGTAGGAACCCGCCGGCTCAAATATGAGGATCAACTTCTGGTCCTGGACCTGCGCCTCGGTCAGCCGGATAAACCGCTTATAGGGTGGAACCGGGAAGACGGGGTCAAAGGGAGTGTTTTTCAGGAAGGCCCCAGCGGCATCCCGGACCCACTGATCCTTATAGAACTGCATCTGACGGTCAAAGATCTTGCCCCCGATGGACCGGGCAGGTCCGGTAATATTGATGGAGCCGGCCTTGATTTTAAGCAAATTGAGCCACAATTTGCCCTGCTCGTCGATTTTCGGCTTGGCGATCATGCTGATAATCACCGGAAAACCGACATCGACAGCCCCCATCAGATAGATGGTGTCCTGGGCTAAAACGATCGAGGGAGCCGAAAAGGTCACCCCGTTGAGATTAATCGGCCAAGACCAACCCAGGTTTTCCTCGTTGACGATGATCTCGTTGAGCCCTTTCTGGTCCACGATGATCCGGAAGGGCTTGTCGAGCTGGATCTGGTTGTTGAAGCTGGGGGCCAGTTCGTGGGTCAGGTAGGAGCTGACCTGCTGGCTGGGCTGCTGGGCGATGGGATTGTATTCGGCCGGGCGGGTGGTAAATAATTTCAGCAGAATCAGGACGGTGATCACCGGAATACCGATGACCCCTGCGCCGATCCACATCCATCGCGATCGTTTCCGGGTTGTTTTCAATTTTGTCGATCCGCCAAAATGAATCTTGCTTTAGCCGAGTTTGCGATTATAGTGTTTTGTTTGCTTGGGGAAAGATTATTCCGTGGGAGATACCCTTCTCCGCCGGAAACCCCGGGAGAACGGATGTGTCATTCGGAAAGGAATGAATGTGACAACGCATTTTGGCGATCGCCTTTGTGAGGCGGTGAAAAGCAAGAATACCCCGTTGATCGTCGGGCTCGATCCGGTCTATGGCCGGCTGCCGGCGGCCATTCGGGAACATCGCGATATGAACGACGAAAACGATCTCGATGCGTCGGTGGATGCGATCTTCAGCTTCAGCACCAAGGTCCTGCGGATCGTTGCGCCGCTGGTCGGGGCGGTCAAAATCAATATTGCGTATTTCGAGAAGTACCTGTGGGAAGGGCTGGAAGCGTATTACTCGCTGATCACCGAGGCCGACGAACTGGGCCTGGAAGTGATCGGGGACATCAAGCGCGGCGATATCGGCCACACCGCTGAATGCTACGCCCTGGGACACCTCAAGAATCCGGAGTTCGCTGAACTGGAAGACATCCTGACCCCGGACGCGATCACGATCAACGGATTCGCCGGGGCCGACGGAATTCTGCCCTTTGCCGAACTGGCCGATAAGCAGGGCAAGGGCGTGTTCGTGTGGGTTCGGGCCAGCAATCCCTCCGCCGCGGCCCTGCAGGATTTTGCCGACGCAAGCGGAACCAAGATGTACGAGAAACTCGCGCAGATCGTTGCGCAGATCGCCGGCGACAGCGGCCGGATCGGCGAGTCGGGCTACAGCAATATCGGCATGGTCGTCGGCGGAACCAGCCCGGAAGCGACGACGGCCCTTCGCCAGAAATACCCGAATATGTGGATCCTGGTTCCCGGGTACGGTTCGCAGGGCGCCACGGCCGCCGATTGCGTGCGGTTCTGCAAGCCCGACGGGACCGGCGCGCTGATCAACGCCTCGCGCTCGATCCTGTACGCCTTCGAGGACGCCAAGTACACCGCCAAGTTCGGCGATAACTGGGAAAAATGTATCGAGCAAGCCGCCATTGACGCCAAGATGGAACTGTCCAAGGCGCTCCGCGGCTGATCGTTGTTGACCGTCGGTTTGTCAGGGATGATATGGATCGCGGCTTTTTTGCGGGAAAACGGATTCTGGTTATGGGCCTGGGGCGGTTCGGGGGCGGGCTGGATTCGGTGATCTTCGCGGCCCGCCTGGGTCGCGAGGTGATCGTGACGGACCTGTCCAGCGAGGCCGACCTTGCCGTGCCGATGAAGTCCCTGCAGGGATTTTTCAATATCCAATATCATCTCGGCGGCCATCGGCCGGAGGATTTCGGCTGCGACGGTGCCGACATCATCGTGGTCAATCCCGCTGTGCCGCCGGACAATCCGTTCGTCCGGATCGCCGAGTCGGCCGGTCGCCATATCACTTCGCAGTTGGAAATCTTCTTCGAGTTGTGCCCCGCGATAATTATCGGCATCACCGGTTCCAACGGCAAGAGCACCACGACCACGCTGACCTCGCACCTGCTGGAAGCGGGGCTGGGCCAGCCGGGAATCGGATATCAGCGAGTCTGGCTGGGTGGCAACATCGGCAACAAGCCCTTGTTGGAAATCCTCGATCAGATTGGGCCGGCGGATCTGGTGGTGTTGGAGCTGAGCAGCTTCCAATTGGAGCAACTGGCCCGGATCCGCCGTGCGCCGCAGGCGGCGATCATCACCAATCTCACGCCCAATCACCTCGACCGGCACGGGACCTTCGATGCCTATTGCCGGGCAAAGGAAAATATTTTCATCCATCAATCCCTCAGTGGTCCTCAGCCGGCTCTGGGCGTGTTCAATGCCGACGACCCGGTGACGCAGGGCTGGTATGAAAAATATCGCGGTCAGACCGGACGCCTGTGCAGGACCTTTGGCCCGGGGGATGTCCCGGCCGATCTGGCCGAGGTCTTCGTTCTGGCAGGACCCGCCAATCGGTCAAACCTGGCGGCAGCCCTGGCCGTGGCGGACTATTTCGGCGTTACGCGGGATCGCATCCGAAAGGCCGTCGCAAGCTATCGCGGTCTGCCGCATCGGCTGGAACGGGTGGTTCGGCGAAAGAGCGTGGGCTGGTACGACGACTCCAAGGCCACCAC
>PMBP01000531.1 GCA_003152975.1 Phycisphaerales bacterium
GCGAAATTGATGTTGTTGTAGCCGATGCCCAGCGGCTCGCGGCGGACGGCGTCCGCGACGCCGGGATCGCCGTAAACGCCGATCCCGCCCAGCTCCTCCTGTTTCTTCCCGAAATAGGCCGCCCACGTCTCGCCCGCGCCGCAGGCGTCGGACCGGGTGAAGACGCGGACGGGATCCTTGGCCGGCGTCCCGAGCACTTGTCCCCAGGTCACGGTCTTGTCGCCGGCCCAGATGTCGAGGAGATGCCGGCGGTCGATGCCCTTTTTGAGGATCTCGGTCAGATACGGATTCCGGGCGCTGAGCGTGGCCACGACGCCGTCCTTCGTCACGGCGAAAGCCAGGGCTCCCTTGGCCGTCTCTTCGGGATGGATGTCGCGCGAAACCATCCCCAGATCGGCCATGCCGGACAGGACGTCGGCCATGCCCTTGCCCGCCCCGCCGGCGGCGATGTCGATCTGCACCTGCGGGTGAATCTTGCGGAATTCCTCGGCCCACTTGACCGCCATCGGATACAGGGCAAACGCCCCCGACAGGGATATCGTTCCCTGGAGTTCGGCCCCGGACGAAACGGCCTGCGGCTTTTTGGCACATCCGCTGGCGGCAACGATTCCCAAAACCATCGTCGTCACAATCCATTTTCTCATAATTGCACCTCTTAAATAGTCAGTTAAATCAGATCCGCCAACGACAGTTTTTCCAGCCGTTCGGCGATATAGTCGCGGATTTCGCGGAAGACCTTGAGCATCTTCGGTTCGCGGCTCAGCGGCGTGTCGGAAAAGAAATAGGTGCTGACCGATTCGGTCGGCGCCAGGGCGCCGTCCATCAGACGAATGATCTCGGCGATGGTGATCTGACCCGCAGGCCTGGCGAGCTTGTAGCCGCCTTGCGTTCCCCGGCGGGTCTGAATGTAGCGATTTTGCCGCAGTGACGAAAAGAGGAATTCCAGGTATTTTTTCGGGATATCGCAGGCCGTGCAGATCTCTTCGATTTTCGTATAGCCCCCCTGCCCCTTGCGGGCCATGTGCAACAGGGCCAGGATCGTGTATTCGCTTTTGGTTGTCAGCTTCATGGTAAATCCGGGTCAACTCGCCTTATCCATCATGTCTATGGACATTATAGACAAGAAGGCCGAAAAGTCAAGGATTTTTTTTGAAACCGGAAAAATTTAGCGGAGCCCCTACTTCTTGCGAACGGGGCAATACTCAAAGCAGCGGGCACAGGCCAGGCAGGCGGCGCGATGGGCCTGATACTCGTCGCGGCGCCAGCGGACGCCGAGGGTGATGAGCTTGAGGCCGATAACCAGTCCGATAAAAGCGCCAAGAATACCACCACCCAAGCGGAATTGGCGGCGAATAGCGGCGGCATCGGCGTAGAGGGCATCGGTCGTGCGGCCGGTTTTTTTGAAGGCCAGGATTTCATTGGGGGTAATGTCGGGGACGACGCCGGATTGTTCGAGGGCGACTCGCTCGGCGAGTTGGACGGTGTAGTGCGAACGGGAGAGAATGCCGTCGAGCCGCGTACCGGCAAAGGCCAGCGTGGCGACGAGGATGGGCAGCAGGCTGATCAGCAATGCCAGCCGTCGCTTGTCGGAGACGAACTGGTCCTGCGGCCAGGGTGCGGTGGGCTTGTCGATGGCGTTGAAGGGACAGACCTCTTCGCAGAGGCGGCAGTTGACGCATTCGGCGGGGGTGATGGTGACAAAGCGACGGGACAGGCGGCCGAGCTGACGAAGGATCAGGCCGTAGGGACAAACGAAGCGGCAATAGGGACGGGCGATGAACAGGCCGATGATCAGGAAGCTGGCACCGAGGATGAGCGTGGAGGAGTGGTCGCCGAGACGGAAGAAGCCGATGAAGGGATCGTAGCGGCAGATCAACAGGCCGGCGCCCGTGGCGGCAAAGAGGACGGCAAGGCCCAGATAGAGCCAGGCGAAAAGGCGAAGTAGGTGTTCGACGGAACGCGGAACTTCCAGCGGGCGAAAGATAACCAGATCCTGGAGGGCGCCGAGGGGACAGACCGCCGCGCAGAAGACGCGGCCGAACAATAGTGCGGCCAGCAGCGGCAACGCAAAAAAGAGGATAACGACAATAGGGACCGTGTAGGCCGGATCGAAGATCGACATAACGATGTTGCCGATCGAGCCGATGGGACAGATGCAGCCGTTGCGCCAAAAACCGAAATACGCCAGCGACAGGAGCATCAGCAGGAAGACGCCCTTGCGGCAGCGCTTGCGATAGATCAGCAGTGTGGCCACGGCGAGGGCGACAAGCAACACGGCAGCGTCGATGTAGTCATATTGATCGACGCGGGGCGGTGGGACGGTTGTCGTGGGGAACGAATAGTTGGTCTCAAAATCGGGCGGTGGAAACCGTTCGACGGCAAGTAGCGGAGCCGAAAGCAAGAACGCAAGGACGATCGCGAATAAAAACGAGCGACGGTTCATGCGATTCCTTTCGATTCGCCGGCGGGTTTGGATTCTTTGGCGCCCTTGAGGAGATAGGGATCGTCGGCGGGGACGCGGCGGAAGGCCTGCGACGGGCAGGCGGCAGCGATGGAGCATTCGTTGCAGCGGAGGCAGCGATCGTGGCGGACCTGCAGGAAGAGCGAGCCGTTGCCGAAGGCCTCGCAACCCTTGACGCACTTGCCACAGGCGATGCACAGTTCTTCCTTGATGTTGTACTCGAAGTAGGGATCTTCGACGAAGACGCGTTCGATGGCGCCGGTGGGGCACAGTTCGTTTTCGGCGCCGGTATCGAGCTTCTTGGGGTCGGGATCGAGGTAACCGGTGCACAGGTCGCAGTAGCCGCACATGGCATAGACCTGCACGCACTTGACGGCCGAGAGTTCCAGCACACAGTAGGTCGCGCAATTGCCGCAGGCGACGCACTTGTCGGGATCGATCTGCCAGACGGTTTTGGCTTGTTTGGTCCGGCCGAAGAGGTATGCGGATAGGCCCGTAATGCCGGCCACGACGGCGGCCCAGAGGCCATTGCCAAACAGGCCGCGACGCGTCAGGTTGGGTTGTGGTTGGGGCATGGTCAGGCCTCCGTCGCCTTGCGATAGGAGCGGGCGCGGGGCAGGCCGCAGTCGGAGACCTGCACGCAACTCTTGCAGACGCTGCGATTGACACAGCGGCCGTCTTTGAGAAGCCGCTGCCGTTTGACAGCCAGGCCCGCCGAGCCGGCGACGATCGTGCCGGCGGCCAACATGCGCAATGAGCCGCGAAGGACCGAGCGGCGATTAGGTTTGGGATTGGGGGTCACGGGGTTTTGCCTTTCGCGCCAAAGACGCGGACTTGATCTTTGAGGGTATCGAGGACGAAGATGCGGCCTGCGGCATCGACGGCGACATCGAAGGCGGCCGAGATTGTCTTGGTGTCGCGGGAGGTTGTAAGCTGCTCGGGACCGGCAACAACGCCGACGAATTGTCCCTGTGGGTCATAGACCTTCACGCGAACGAGGCCCTTTTCGACGGTGACGAAACTGCCGTCGGACAGGATCGCGAAAGCGACAGGATTGCAGCAACCGCAGAAACCATCGACGCGGATTGCCCCCGAGCCCCAGTCGAATTCGCGGTCGCCGCGGGGGGTATAGGCCTCGATGAGGTGGCGGCCGGGATTGACGACGCGAAGCAGGCCGTCGGGGGCGATGGCCAGCTTGAAGTGCGGGCTGGGGATGACAAAGCCGGATATCTGGCGGTTGTCATCTTTGCGGCCGATTTCGTTTTTCAATTTTCCGGATCGATCATAGTGGAGAACGATGCGGTTTCCGGCGTCGGCCAAATAGACATCGTCCTTGCCGACGGCGATGGATGTGAGATTGGCCTTGGGATCCAGCGGCGGCCAGGCGGCGACGCGTTTGCCGTCGCGGCCGTAGTGCTCGACATGGCTGACGAAGGCGATCCACAAAGAATCCGATTCATCCACGGCTAGGGACTGCGGGGGAAGCTCGAGGGGGATCTCCTGCTTCTGCCTGCCGGACAAGTCGAAGATGCGGATTTGCGATTCGCCTGCGAGGAAAAGTTCCTCGCCGCGGATGACGATCGCAACGGAAGGATCCAGACCGGTATCGAAGGCGGCGCTTTGCGCGTAAAGGATCAGGACCGGATCAATCTGCTCATACTGGGACAGGTCGTATTCGTAGGATTCGGACAAACCGCTGCCGGACCGGCCGGAGAAATCACGCAGGGCGACGCTGATAACGGCGGTTGCCAGACACAGAACCACAAGGATCACGACGACCCACGAGGACGACTTCCCCATCATTTTAGATTTTCGATTTTCAATTTTCAATTTGGGCCTCACGCAAAGCCGCAAAGACGCAAAGAAATTCAATTATTCATCCACGGATTACACGGATTTCACGGAACTTCAATACATAACTATTCGTTACAACAAGAGAAACGATTATGGATTTCATTTGGGGGCCTCCGAGACATCGAGGCAGACCATGCGGGTTTCGTCGCGAACGATCAGGCGGCCGGAGGCGAAGGCCATCGGACCCCAGGCGTCGCGGCCGGTGAGGACCTGGGCCTCGGCGAGCTGCTTGTATCCCTCGGTCGTGGCCTCGGCGATTCGAAGCATGCCGCGGTCTTCGAGGGCAAAGATCAGGCCGTCGGCGAGGGCGAAGGGTCCCAGGGCGAACTTGACGGACGAGCCGCTGGCCCAGACGATCTTGCCCTGCGGGTTCATGCAGACGAGCTGCTCGTCGGCGGCGCGGATCGCGAAGAGGTTATTCTGGAACCATATTGGCGTTTGCTGCTCGGCGCCGAATTCCTCGGCCGGCAATTCGAACAGTTTTTCGACGGCGAAGCGATCTCCATCCTTCTGGACGAAGATCATACGGCAGCCGCGGTTGTACCCGGCGGTCAGGAAGATACGGCCGTCGCCCAGCGGAACCGGCGAGGGGACATTGGTACGGATGGTCCATTCGGGGTCTTCCCAAAGGACTTTGCCGTCCTCGGCCGAGACGCCGACCGCCCCACCGCCGGAACAATAGATGAACATCCGAACTCCGCCGATTACGGCGGGCATGATCGATGAGTGGGTCATCTTCCATTTTTTTGGGTTGGGCGTCTGCCAGATAATCTTGCCGGTTTGGCAATCGACGGCCATCAATAACGCCTTACCGCCGGGGGCCAGGATCGCCCGGTCGTTGTCGATCAGCGGACACTGGCCGGCATACCACAGCGGCACCTCGGCGCCATAATCGGCGACCAGATCCAGAAACCATTTGAGTTCACCGCTGGTTGCGTCCAGACAGGCGACATGGCAAAGCGGACCCATCGTGACGATGAATCGGTCGGTCACGGCGGGAATCGTACGGCTCATGCCGTGGTTGCGTTTNNTCGGCCTGGGCGGTGCGGTCGTAGTCGATCATATAGACACGGCCGGCGTGAATCGCTGGGGAGGCGTATCCTTCGCCGACATCCAGCGACCAGAGGACCTTGGGGCCCTCGGCGGGCCAGGTTCGGGCAAGCTTGACGGGGTCTTTGGAGATCCCGTCGAAGTCGGCGCCGCGAAACCGCGGCCAGGAACCCGGAAGCGCGGAGGGCTTGATGGGGGCGGGGTGGGGAATCACCTCAAGTTTGCCGGCCAAGGCGGGAAACTGTGTTTTCGGGGCCAGATTCTTGGGTCGGCCATCGTTGCCGGGCAGGCGCGGCGTGACATACCAGCCGCTGTCACAGCCAAGCCAGAGGTACAGAAACGCCGAACCCGCCACGATCAGCAGGGCCGGAATGACNNTTCATCCGTCAACTAATATACAGAGTATCCCATTACCCCTCGCGGGCTATGAATACTACAGGGTATTGTATCAGAAGTTCGGGGGATTTTCGAGCACGGAAAAGCAAATATGGATCGTACAGAATTCACAGGATCGATAGCCAAATCAAAGATCAAAATGCAAAAATCTAA
>PMBP01000399.1 GCA_003152975.1 Phycisphaerales bacterium
CGGCAGCGGTTCGGCCACGGTCATCAATTGCATTTTCTGGCATTCTTCAACGATGCAATCCTTTAATCTGGCCGACAGCCCCAGCAATTCCCCGAACCCCGATAAGGGTGCCCACGTCACGGTATCCTATTGCGACATCAAAGGCGGCAAAACCAATTTCTCCAAGGGTACTAACTCTACTTTGACCTGGGGCGACGGCATCATCAATGTCGATCCGCAATTTGCCGATCTCGCCAATAAAGACTTCCACCTCAAGTCGCAGGCCGGCCGCTGGAACCCGACGACTCTGGCCTGGGTCAAGGACGCCGTCACCAGTCCCTGCATCGATGCCGGGGACCCAACCTCGGACTGGAAGACCGAACTGTGGCCCAACGGCGGCCGAATCAACCTGGGCGGTTTCGGCGGAACCCCGCAAGCCAGCATGAGCACCAATACCTCCGTCGGCAAGCTCGCCGATGTCGATCAGGATGGATTCATCAACTTCATCGACCTGGCCCGTATCTCCGAGGTCTGGATGCTTGACGATCGCCTGGCCCCGGCCCNNGGAGTGGCTCCAGTAGTCCGGAGAGTTACCGCTGGAAAATATTCCAAAATATTTTGAACAATTTTTCTTGCGGGCCAATATGCATAGAAGTACAATGTATAGAAGTGCAGAGTATCATGGAGTGTGATGCGGTTCTCCGGGTGATGAACCCGAACGGAATTTGACGAATACGATGGAGAATCAAGATGTCGATATCCAAGGATCTGGTCGCCGCCTCGGCCACGCCGATGATTCTGGCCATCCTGGCCGAGGGCGAATCTTACGGTTATGCCATAACCCGGCGCGTGCGGGAATTGTCCGGCGGTCAAATGGAATGGACCGACGGCATGTTGTATCCCGTCCTGCACCGCCTCGAACGGCAGGGCCTGATCAAGTCGGTCGAGCGGATTTCCGAGACCGGGCGAAAACGCCGGTACTACCACATTCAATCCCGGGGCAAAACCGCCCTGGACAAACAGCAAAGCCAGTGGATGCTGGTTCATTCCGTACTCAACCAATTGTGGGAGAGCAAACCATGTTTGACCTGAATCAACAGATGGCCCAATGGCGGCAGTCCCTCGGCCAATCGGAATCCCTCGTTCGTTCCGACCTCGATGAACTGGAATCGCATCTTCGCGATCAGATCGACCAGCTCACCTTGTCGGGCCTGTCGTCCGAGGAGGCCTTTTGGATTGCGCAGCGTCGAATCGGCAACGCAAAGAACCTGCCCTGCGAATTCGCAAAGGTCAACGGTTCGGCAGTTTTCCGCAGACGCCTCCAGTGGATGCTTGTCGGCATCATGGCCTATCTGCTTATTATCGTTCTGTCGCATCTAGCCTCCGTCGCCGGCACGCTTGCGGCGTTTGGGGCTGGGTTCCACGGCTATAGCGCCGGATGGATCGGACAAGGTGCCCAGATCCTGGTGACCCTGACCGGATTGGCTCTGGTCATCGCGGCCCTGAAAAGTCCCGGCATTGCCCGTCTGGCCGGGTCGGTGGGGGGCGGTCTGTTTCTCGGTTTGTTCGTTATTGTCGCGTCGATACTCCTGATCGCCGCCCGATTCCTGATCCCGATTCTCACGGTCCGATTGGTAAGCGTGGAGGAATACGGACAGTCCGTCCTCATTCAGAACGCTTCCATGTTGGTTTACTCGGTCTTGATCCCGATCCTTGTGGTGACCCTGCTGCTCCAGCTTCGAAGTCCCGCCGCAACAACGAATCCGGTGGATGCGTAAAGGTCATCTCACTCAAAACAACATCAAACCAGATTGCGGTACAGGGCTTCGGGAAGTGCTGGATCAAGGAAGACAAGTCCGGACTTGATCAACTTGTCGGGAATCGCAGGTGTCGAGGCCAGCAAGGTTTCCGTCGCAAAGCCGCCGAGTGCTGTTTTGAGAATCCATGCCGGGATTCGCAGGCGAGCCTTGTGTCCGCAGGCCTTCGCCAGTGCCTGTGTGAATTCGGCATTGGATATCGGATAGGGGCTTGTGAGATTCACCGGCCCGGACAGATCGGGTGCGGCGAGGATCCATTGAATCGCCCGCACGGCATCTTCCAGCGTGATCCACGACCACATCTGCCGCCCGTCCCCCAGCACCGCCCCCAGACCCATGCGAAATGTGGGAAGCATGGCCTTCAGCGATCCGCCGGCCGGGGACAAGACCATCCCCAGTCGAATCTGGACCGTTCGGATTCCCGCCTCTGTCGCTGGCCGAACTGCCGCTTCCCAATCAACGCAGAGTCGTGCCAAAAACGAATCACCCGCCGGATTTTGTTCCGTAACAGGCGTGTCTCTTGAACCGTAATAACCGATTGCCGATGCCGTAATCAGGACCGAGGGTTTTCGTTGTGCTGTGGCGAGGGTCCGAGCGATCTGCCGCGTACTGTCCACTCGGCTTTGAACCAGCCGCCGTCGTTTCGCGGCCGTCCAATACCCCGCGATCGATTCCCCCGCCAGATGAATCACCGCATCGACTCGGCAAAGCGCCTCGCTGTCGATCGTTGCCGCAATTGGATCATATGCGATCGTTTCGCCGGTACGGAGGCGATTGGCCCCCTTGGAGGAAGGCCGGATCATGGGGACGACCTCATGGCCCTGGCCTTCCAGTGCCTGCCAAAGGACTGAACCAATCAAGCCGGTCGAACCGGAGATCGCGATCTTCATGGCCGGGCCTTATGGATTGAGACGCCAAAATCCGGCGTTGAGCCCGATGGCAAAGCTGACCCACAGCAGATACGGAACCAAAAGCGCTGCGGCGACCGTTGATACGCGATAAAACAGGTACGCTGTCATAAGAATTGCCAGCCACAGCACGACGATTTCGACCAGAGCCCAATCAATCCGATGCAGGCCGAAAAAGATCAGCGACCACGCGGCATTGAGGGCCAGTTGAATCCCAAAGACCGTCGCGGCGATGAGCACCTCCCTGCGGTCCATCCCGGCCGACAAAACCATTGCCAGTGCGACCCCCATCAGCACATACAAGATCGGCCAGACAACCCCGAATGCCCAGTTCGGCGGGCTGAAAGCGGGCTTGTTCAGGCCGGCATACCACTGTGGTATGGCATCCCGCGTGGCCAGAGATCCGATCCATCCGGCTGCCATACACAGCAGGATACACAAGATGATTCGCAGTATCGATACGGCATGCATCGCAGGACTCCTCAACCGGCGATCGAGTTACTATCCCCGACAAGGGGACGAACCCGATCCACCGTGAAATAGACCAGTGATTTGTTTTCGTTCGGTTCTTCGTCTTTCCGTTGGCGACGGCGGAACTGCGCGATCACATCCGTATCCGATTCCTCCCGGATCTTCGTCAGATATAACCGCCGCCCGGCATAGCCGGGATCGTCCTCGACGAAGAGATAGCAGGCGCGGGGGTTACTCAATAGGTTGCGGTAAGACAGCCGTTCCCGCATGATGAAGGCCACGGTTTGTTCGTCGATCACATGCGGCCGGGCATACACGGCCGCATTCACCTGCCCCCCGGCGTCGGCTGTGGAAAGGATCCCCACCCCGTCCGCCGATTCGAAATACGCTTTCAACTCCATCATTGCCCTTTCCNNCGACAAGTTACTACCAATTTTTTCTTGGTTTTGTTCCCATGTTCGTATAAAATTCCGAGGGGAGAGTATCGCACCGAGGGAATGGCCCCGGATTGCGGTCAACCGAATCCAGAATGAGTCTGGAGGATATGCCCATGGCGTTTACATTGCAGATCGGCCAATCGGCCCCGGACTTCCAACTCCCGGCCACGGACGGCAATATCTACGGCCTGGGTGACTTTGCCGATGCCCGGATATTGGTCGTCTTTTTCACCTGCAACCACTGCCCCTATGTCCTCGGCTCCGACGAAGTGACCCGCCGCACCGCCCAGCATTATGCCGCCCGCGATGTGGCCTTTGTGGGGATCAACGCTAACAGCCCCAATACCTACCCCGAAGATTCCTTCGAGAACATGGCCCTCCGGATGAAGGAGCAGCGGTTTCCCTGGGCGTATCTGTGCGACCGTACCCAAGAGACCGCCCGGGCCTATGGCGCCCTGCGGACCCCGCACTTTTTCGTCTTCGACCGCGACCGCAAGCTCGTCTATACCGGCCGGGCCGTCGATAGCCCCCGCGACGCCCGCAAGATCACCGTCAACGATCTCGAAAACGCCCTCGAGGAATCCCTCGCCGGCCGTCCGGTCAGCGTGCCTCTGACCAATCCCAT
>PMBP01000345.1 GCA_003152975.1 Phycisphaerales bacterium
GTCGTAGTCTCCAAAGCTGCCAAAGTCCGGCAGAGTCCCACAATTGGGCATCCCCACGCTGCGGATCACCCCGGCCAGCCACTGCCCGTTGGAACTGAGTCCCCCGTGGTTTTCCACGATCACATTGATCCCAAAGCGCCGCCCATATTCGCTCAACTTGGCCAGGCCATCGGCCGCCAGCTTGGCTTGTTCCTCGCCCGCCAGTTTGTCATCCGATCGTGCGTTGACGCGGATAGAATGGCAACCCAGATACTTGGCCGCCTCGACCCACTTGTAGTGATTCAACACCGCCTGCCTCCGCTGCGCTGTGTCAGGATCCCCCAGGTTCCCCTCGTTGTCGCACATGATCAACAGGCCCCGCACCCCCTGTTCGGCCGCACGGGTCTTCATCTCCTTGAGATACCGGGTGTCCTTGGCCTTATCCATAAAAAACTGGTTGACATATTCGATCGCCTCGATGCCAAATCCCCGCGCGATCGCCGCAAAGTCCAAGTTGCTCATTGGCGGCGGCTCTTTGCCGAAGAGCCGTTTGTTCAGAGACCACTGCGCCAGCGAAATCCGCAGCGCCGGTTCTTTCGACGACCGTTCGGAGGAGAATTGGCATCCCGCCAGAGCCGACAGGCCGACAAGGGAAACGGTTCCAGTCAAAAACGATCTGCGATCCATCATTCGATCCTCACTCAAAAAAAACAGGTTTTGTTTTGTCAGCGATGCCGTTATGTCCGGAAAAATACCGATAGGGTACGATAAAGGGGCCGCTAGGGCCGTTGGATCGCTTGGAAATAATGGAAATATACCGATACGCCCCCCGGCCCGGCGCAGAAAAATCGCCTGGACTTAAGCGAAGGAGGACGAAGCCATTGCGGCCCCGGGTGACACTTAAGCCAGGCGACTTCATCCATTGTCCGAAATCCCTTACAAAAAATCAATAAAAAAACAGCAAAAAATTGAAAATACTCATCGGCCAGGACCGGTTGATACGCCAGAATCCTTATTCATAAACCTCCATTATTCATGCTGATAGGGGGGTTTACCCTTGGAGTATCCTATCAATTCTCTTGGAAAGGTCGGTCAGATACGCCTCATCCCCGCCCCCCAGTTCCGGGGTCAGAAAGCCCGAATACCCGACCTCATCCAGGGCCTTTTTGACCTCCTTCCAGTTGACATCCCCGTCCTGAAGGTTGGTCCACTGGGACCCCTGCCTCTTGAAGTCCTTGAGGTGAATGCGGACCAGCCGCTTACCCAGCGTCCGGATCCAGTCCTGCGAAAAGCCAAACAGAATCACATTGCCCACATCGAAATACGCCCGCACGATCGGGTTAGCGAACTCGTCCACATACCGGGCGAATTCCAGCGGACTCAGCAGGAACTTGTTCCAGACATTCTCGACGCCAATCGTGACATTCAAGTCCGTCGCCGTCGGGATCAGCTTGCGGATATTCTCCTGAGACCGCTGGTACGCCTGCCCGTACGACACCGTCTCGGTCACGATCCCCGGCACCAGCAGCACATTCCCCGCCCCGACGGCCTTGGCGTCGGCCAGCGTCTTCTTCATCTCGCTGACGCCCTTGGCTTGCACCTCCGGATTGCCGTCCGACATCGGCGCATGCCAGCCGCCGAACACAATCGAGTGAATCGGCGTGCTCTGGTCGCGCGCGATCTTGCCCAGCTCCGCCCACGCCGCCTGGGGTCGTTCGACATTGGCGTCCACCTCGATGCCCTCAAAGCCGCACTTTCGCGCCAGCTTGAATTTGTCGGCGTCGGAGAGGTCCTTGGGCAGCATCGCGTACTGCACCGCCTTCTTGATCTTGCTTTCCGGCTTGGCCTGGGCGAAAAGCTCCCCGGCCGTGCCCCACAGCGCAACGGTCGCCGCGGCGCCCGCCGACAACTTCAAAAACTCCCGACGATGGATTGCGTTTGCCATGACAATCTCCTTAATCCAATGATCGCCCTGTCGTTCACCAAACGCCATGGCTTGCTTCATTTGTCATTCCCGCGAAAGCGGGAATCCATTTTGTTTTATAATTATATCTTTTGCTATTCTAAATTATTTAGAATTTAGAATTTCCCGTTGTGTCTTCCGTGCCCGTTGCCTCATACCAGCGGCGTCTTGCACGGAACCGGCGGCTTGGGCCACGGCAGCGGCCCGAACTCGTACTTGGCCGGTGACAGGTCCAGTTTCGAGGCGTTCATCACCCAGTCCCACTTCAACGCCCGCCCCGTGTACGCGCTCATCCGCCCCATGATCGCCGTCATCGTGCTCTCGGCAATCTGCCGGCCTTCGTTGAGCTTCTTGCCGGTACGGATCGCGTCTTCCTGGTCGGCATGCCCCCGGACATCCGGGTCGTATGCCGGGCCGTCGTATTGTTGCCCATTGATTCTCGACACCGCAAAGTCGTTGTACGCGCTGCCCTTGTCGCCCTGGAAGGTCTGGTCGCAGCGGTCCGTGATCCCGTCCATCTGCGCGCCGATGTACGCGATCTTCACGCCGTTGGCGTACTCGTACTCGGCCGCAAAGTGGTCATACGCATCGCCGTAGATCTCATCGGTGCGGTTATCCCGCCCGCCGATACCGACGCACTTGACCGGGTGGCCGCCCATGACCCAGTTGACAATGTCGAGATTATGGACATGCTGCTCGACGATAAAGTCGCCGCTCAGCCAGGTCAAAAACAGCCAGCGGCGGATGTGCCATTCCATATCGCTCCATTCCGGCTTGCGTTTCATGGCCCCCCACTGCATCAGCGCGTCGCCCATCCGCACGCACTGGCCGGAAACGATCTTGCCGATCGCCCCTTCCTGCAGGCGTTTAACGCCATCGACCAGATGCGGAATCCGCCGCATCTGCGTACCGGCCAGGATCGTCAGCCCCTTCTTCTCCGCCATGTCCGACGACTCGATGACATGCCGCACGCCGACCGGATCGACCGCGATGGGTTTTTCCATGAAGACATGCTTACCCGCCTCGACCGCGGCCAAGGTCACNNCATGCTTACCCGCCTCGACCGCGGCCCGCAGGTGCATCGGCCGAAAATGCGGCGTCTGCGTCAGCAGCACCAGATCGATATCGCACGCCAGAACTTTCTTGTACGCGTCCCATCCGACAAATTGCTTGTCCGCCGGGACATTGACCTTGCTACCCTGCTCGCCGCTCTTGAGTGCGTTGAGATGCCCCTTGAGCCGATCCTCAAAGAGGTCGCCCAGCGCCACCAGCTCGATATTCTTCGACGCCGCCAGGGTACAGCCCGCGTCGTGTTGCCCCCGGCCGCCGCAACCGATCTGCCCCACGCGGAGCTTATCTGATCCTGCCGCGAACGCCGTGGTAAATTGCCCGGCCAACGACAGGGTTGCCGCCGATGCCGCGCCGAGCTTGATGAAATCTCTCCGATTGACTGTACTCATGGCCGTACCTCCAATAAGGCGCCTCGCGACGCGATTATGATATTTGTCTTGATGCGAGAACCACAACACTATACCCATCCC
>PMBP01000003.1 GCA_003152975.1 Phycisphaerales bacterium
GAATGCCCATGAAACATTGATTCCGCTGGCCATAACCATGCCAACGATCAACGGCAAATCCGTGCCCAGGTCGCCGAACGCTCCGGATAACTCGTGGCGGTTAAATCGTAAGCGACGATCGAAGAGCCAATGTCTGAGAGATTGTGCAGACATCTCAGGTCATCCTCCGATCCGGGCCATGTTGGATTGCATCGTCAGATCATGGGGTTGACATTTCATGGCCAGGGCATCGGCAATAGCCATCGTCAAGGGTCTTCGATCACCGGCTATAGCAGCAGCCAATGCCGGTCTGAGATCAAAGAATCGGCGACGGGCTAAGCATCCCCAAAGACGGCCGTCGTCTGTCAGACGAAGACGACAACACCCACGACAAAAGGGATCGCTTGTGGGAGAAATCAATCCACAAACAACCGGACGCCCGCGGACATTTTCGACGAGGAAATTACGGCTCGTGGACCCCTTTGTCCAGTCCAACGGACGGAGGGTAAACCGCTCCGTAAACCAATCGTGGATTTCCTGACTGGAGACGAAATATCGATCGAAGTTCCGGGCCGCTACGCCGATCGGCATCAGTTCCAGAAAACGGATATGACAGCCGGTCTGCCGAGCAAAGTTCAGCATATCGCCGATTTCGTGGTCGTTAACGCCTCGCATGACCACCATGTTCAGCTTGACGGGCCGCAGTCCATGCCTCAAAGCGGTGTCGATACCTGCAAGACTTTTCGACAAGTCACCGCCTCGTGTAATCGTCGCGAAGATTTCTCCATCCAGCGAATCCAGGCTGATGTTGACTCGGCGTAATCCGGCTCGTTTCAAATCGACAGCAGTCTCGGCAAGTTTCTGACCATTGGTCGTCAATGCCAAATCATCGATGCCAATTTCCGTACACGCCCTGATTATATCCGGAAGGTCTTGTCGAAGTAACGGTTCCCCGCCGGTAAAACGAAGCTTGGAGATGCCGACAATGGAACACATCAACCGAACCAGGGTACAAAGCTCTTCGGTTTCCAGTCTCCTCGCGGAGGTATGTGTAAATTCCAATCTCGATCTACAATAGATGCAATGAAATTGGCAGGAATCCGTAACGGAAAGACGCAAGGAGATGCCCTGAAGATTCATACGCCGATTCCTCCCCAGGGTCGAAATGGCACCATGCTTCCGGACGGCAGGTTGCCCGCGCGGGGCGCAAGCAGGATTGCGCCATCGACCCGCCCTCCTGTGACAAAATCCGCTGAACCAATCGAGGGACGGGGGTCGACACAGGATCCAGATCGTTCCATCGTTACCACGGCAGGAATCACGTGCAGAAGATCCCCATAGTTGGATACGGAAGACCCGAGAGGTAGATGCAATAGAGGACGACAACCTGAGACGGGACAACCCGCCAAGAGACGCATGGCCGGCAGAACCAGTTCGTAAAATCCAACAATCGCGCTGAGCGGATTGCCGGGCAGGCCGAAGATCGGCTGATGGGAGACGGACATGGCGAATAGCTGCGGCCGTCCGGGTTTCATGGCCACGCCGCGGTAGAGGATCATAGCACCCGCCTCGGCAAGGGACTGGGGGACATAGTCATATCGTCCGGCGGAAATGCCTCCCGACACAATCACCGCGTCAGACTCGTTCAATGCCCGGACAATGGCGTCGGTCGTGGCCTTCAGAGAATCCGGCACGATCGTGCTGATAGCATGGGTGAAACCCGCCTCGCGAAGGGCCGCCAAGAGCATGGGGCCATTGGAATCGCGCGTGTGATAAGGAGCCGTGGGCTGATGAGCTTCACGTAATTCTTTGCCCGTGGTCAAAATACGAATGACGGGTCGGCAATGAACCGCCACCCTGTCGTACCCGGTAGCCGCCGCGATGCCGATTTGGCGTGGGCCAAATCGCGTTCCGATAGACAACAGCACCTCACCCGCATGGGCATGATCGGCTTGACGGGAGATGTATGACCCTTTCGTTGCCGGCTCGGCAATCTGAATCTCTCTGTCGTCCAACGGATCACGAAATGACTTCGTCGATGTCTGTTCAACCGGGACAACAGAATCGGCTCCATTGGGAATGATGGCACCGGTAAAGATCCGGACACAATGGCCGGATACCACATGGAGGGAAGAGGAGGATCCGGCCGCGATTTCCCCATCGACAATCAAGCGGGCAGGTAAAGTGTTCAAGTCATTCCCTCGTAACGCATACCCGTCCATTGTGGCGCGATCTGCCGGAGGAATGTCACGATCGGCAAGGAGGACTTGGGCAAGATATCCCCCCTGGGCATCTGCCAGTGGAAGTTCCAGTCCCTGCAAGGGTACAATATTCTGAGCCAGAATGTTCCACGCATCCTGTGGTGTTTTCACGCAATCACCTATCTAAACTCAGGAAATACGNNGTGTCCGAATCGGATTTCAGTCCAGTAACCATTCCTTGGCGTAGAATCAGCCAAGGGCTCACACTTATCATGTCTGTTTCAATGCGGATCCGCGAATGGGCAAGGAACGGATTCGGATACCGGTAGCCGCAAAGACCGCATTGGCAATGGCCGGGGCGACCGCAATAATGGGGGTCTCCCCACCACCAGCGGACGGAATGTCAGTCTTGTTGATTAAGTGCACATCAATCGTTGGGACATCGCTGAATCGCGGCACATGATAACGAGCGAAAGTGGCGTTGAGGATCCGGCCGTCGGCAAATTCCATTTCCTCGCTGAGCGCACCGCCCAGCCCCATGATGATACATCCCTGTACCTGAGAAAGCAGGTTGGCCGGATTCTGGATCGGGCCGCACTCGAACGCCTCGCAGACATGTTTGACGGTGATCTGGCCCAGTTGGCGGTCGATGCCCACCTCCGCGCAGGCCGCCACGCAGGAGTTCTTTTCCGTTCCGCAGGCCAGTCCAACCCCGGATGTTGGAGTCACCTTTTTTCTACGGGCCGGCCAATCGAATTGCTCGGCGGCCATCTCAAGAACGGCCCGTATCCTCGGATTCTCCAGATGAGCGAGTCGGAAGGCAAGCGGATCGGCCCCTGCCGCCTCGGCAAGTTCATCCATGAACGACTCTCGGGCGAAGTTGTTGGCCGTGGNNGAACTCCAGCGGGTCCATGCCGATGGAACGGGCCAGCTCATCCATGTAGCTCTCTCGGGCGAAGTTGTTGGCCGTGGCGGCCAGACATCGGTATGACCCCTGCCGCAGAGGCGAATCGGAGCCGGCCGACAGAATCCGGGTGTTGGAAATGTTGTAGGGCGTATCAATCGCGGCCTCCCCGGCGTTGATGTTGGTGAAATCCCATCCGGAAATGGAACTCTTTACATCCAGCCCGCCTCGACATTCAATGACGGTTGCCGGCCGGAAGTAAGCCCATGTAAACTCCTCAGCCCGTGTCCAATGCACAGCGACCGGTCGTCCGGCCGCCTTGGCCAGCCGTGCTGCTTCTTCCGCTGCTTCGGTCGAATGCTTGCCCCCGAAACCGCCGCCCATATCCGGAACGATCACGCGGATTCGGTCGGCCGGAATTCCGAACACACGTGCAAGATCGCTTTGGGCCCGCTGGGGATAGTCAACCCCTGCCCACACCGTCAGTCGGTCATCCTTCCACTGGGCGATCGCCGCTCTTGGCTCCATCGGAGTATGCTGGATATAGGCAACTTGGTATGTTTCGCTGAGGACCTTCTTGGCCTCGGCAAATGCCTGGTCAAGGGTCCCCTTCGTTCTCGGTCGCGAACCCCCGGAACGGGCGTTCTTCTTGAGATGCTCGAACAGTTCTTTGCTGGACGGGTGAGAAACGGTTTTCCAGGATGCCGTGGCAGCAATCGCCTCCAGTACCTTTGTGGCCAGTTGTGACGTGGGTGCAGCGCAGCCCACAAATTGGCCGTCACGAACAACCACCACATCCTTCATTTCCCGGGCCTTGGTAATGTCGAGGGACTCCAGCGTGGCCCCATAAGCGACAGGTCGAAGGATCTTTCCATAGAGCATGTTTTCGCAAACAACATCCGATGGATATCGGTGTTTTCCCGTTACAATGTCGCGACCGTTCGGCTTGGGCACAGGCGTACCGAGGGTCTGCCATTGGTCAACCGGCGTAAGGTCAATGTTGGCGTCAACCGGTTGCTTCAACGCTTCACCGACATCCCCGGACTTGGCCAGGTCCGCGTAGGTGATCGTCTGTTTTGTGGCAGGATTGGTGATGGTACCGTCACGCACAACCAGGCCGGCGGGATCCACCTTCCATTGCTCGGCGGCCATATTCGTCAGGAGCCGACGGGCGGTTGCCGCCGCCTGTCGCATGGGGGGAACATTGTACGGTGTGGTACGGCTTCCAGCCGTCATTCCGTCATCCGGAACCAGGTCCGTGTCGGCCATGACAATGCGAATCCGGCCGACGCTGATTCGTAGTTCCTCAGCGGCGGCCTGGCTGAGCTGAGTTCGGGGACCCTGCCCCTCCTCAACCTTTCCCGTCATCACGGTAATGGTACCGTCTTGGTTGATATGGAGCCGAGCGGCGACTACCGAAGACTGCCGGCCACCTTCGCTCCGCTGGCCAAGCGAGATATCCTGTGTCACCGTGATGACCAGCCCGGCTCCAAGCAACTTGATGAACCCGCGCCGCGTGATTCGGACTTGATAATCGCCGGTTGTCTCGATTGCGGGATCTTCTTCCGGGATCCGGGGTTCGTCGATTCTTGCAGTCATTTGCCGGCTCCTTTCGACAGCATTTCCGCGGCTCGGCGGATGGCTTTGTGAATCTTCAAATATCCGCAACAGCGGCAAATGTTTCCGTCCATCGCCTTGATGATGTCCGCATCGGTCGGATTGGAATTCTTCGTCAGCAACTCCACAGCCGTCAGAATCATCCCCGGCGTGCAATAGCCGCACTGCATGGCCCCCTCCGCAACGAATGCCTCCTGAACAGGGTGCAAGGTCTCGCCGGTTGCCAGCCCTTCAATAGTTACGATCTTCTTCTTATCCGCCCGCCGAACGGGGATCGTGCAGGACAGGACCCGATCGCCTTCCATCAGAACCGAACAGGCGCCGCATTGCCCCTCTCTGCACCCGCACTTGACGCCGGTCAGACCGAGATCCTCTCGCAAAACATCCAGAAGCG
>PMBP01000165.1 GCA_003152975.1 Phycisphaerales bacterium
CGGTTCCTGGGGCCGGCGGATGATCAGTTCGTCTGGGAATCCATGACCCGGATCCAGAACCAGGTCGAGGAGTGCAATCGCTTGTGCGATGATGCGTTGCGTCCGATCGAATCGGACGACGATACCGAAAGCGAAGATCCTTCGTCCTCGGATCGTCCCAATACGGATTCGGCCGAAGAGTAAATCACCCCTTCGAATCCGATGAGCCCTGTTTTGTGCGGGCCAGCTTGTCGGACATATCGATCGCCCAAATGTATTTCTGCGTCCGGAAGACAATCACACACAAAAAGAGAATCGAGACGCCTAGGATATACGGCAACAACGGCCGAACCCATTGTGTTCCGAACAAGGTCAGCGCCGTATTGAGTACGATAAACCCGATGCGAATCTCAGTCGGTCCGGTCCCCATGTAGGTGATCTTGAACTGGCCTGTCGCCCCGAACGACAGAAATGAGCTGACCATGAATGTGGCAAACACCGGGATCAGGCCATGCACCAGTGCGCGGTCGCGGCCTTGCAGCAGGAACGCATACCCCATCAGCGTGGCCGCCATGAAGACGAAATCGAGCAGGTGGTCCATGTAGAAGCCCCACTTGGGGATACCCGTGTCGCGATGCCGGCCGAGAGCGCCGTCGAAGCAGTCGGTGAACCACTGCAGGACCAGCATCAGTGACGACAGCCACAACCAGTGGAAGGAGCCGGTCCTTGCCGCCAGCCATCCGAACAGGATCAGGCCCGCCGACCACGGGATCGTCATCAAAGTCAGGTGATAGCCCTCGATCCAGCGGGGAAAGCGGGTGACATTGGCGTCGATGAATTTTCGCTCGACGCCGGCCAGCAGCGTGGTCATCGGAAGTTTTTTGTCGCCGGTGAACGATCCCTTCGCTTCTTCGCTCATCGCGTTAGATCTCCTTGCCTTCCAGCACCGAGAGCAGATGATCGGCGACGCAGGCGACAAAGGGATTGCGTTTGTCGTCGCGGGCGGCGCGGATGGCCTCGATCACCGGCCGCGCTTCGACGCCCAACTCGTCCAATTCGAGCATCGCATAGTAGGGTACCCACTCCTGCGGGCTCTTGAGCAGCGTGACCCACTCGGCGATGGCCCGATCCTTCTGGCCCAGACGCAGCAGCGCCTTTGTGGCGGCGACCCGCACAACTCCGGATTCGTCCAGCAGGGCCGTATTGATGGCGTCGAGAGCGGGCCGTGCGTCTTCGGAATTGGCCAGGCCGATTGCCGACCAATACCGAATGGCCGCGTCGGGATCGTGCAGGCCATCTACGAAAGTGGAGAAATGGATCGGATGCGCGTGCCAGGTCAAGGGGACCAGGTTGGCCAGTTTCTTCCAGGCCCGGGTTCCGCCCGGGCGGCGATACAGGGCATAGCGGCTACCATAGTTGCGCTCGGCCTCGACCAGGATCGATTCGGGCACAAAGCCCAGATCCAGACCTGTCTCCATCCAACAGGACATCGCCGCCTGCAGGCGGACGCGGGTTGCCTCCAGTTTCGGATCGTCGATAAGATTGTGGATTTCATGCGGGTCCTTTTGGGTGTCGTACATTTCCTCCGGCGGTTTGCTGTCGGCCATGAAGGGTTTGGCGCCTTCCGGCAAAGTCCCCTCGGCCTTGGCCTTTCGCAGGGCCTTCATCACGGGGCTGAGTTCGGCATATTGAAGATGCTGGGCGTATGGAAATTCGGGTCGATAATTGCGGATGTAGCGATATCGCCGATCCCGGACGGATCGGATCGTATCCGGCCGTTCGTCCATGCGGTCCCGCGCGGTATAGATATAGTCCCGCTTGGCCGGGAGATTGCCGCCGAGGAAGGGACGGCCCTGCAGATACGACGGGATCGGTACGCCCGCCAGGTTCAGCGTCGAGGCCGAAAAATCCACGCTGCTGATCAGGTCGTCGATGACGGTTCCCGGAATACCCTGTCCGGTTATACGATAAGTCGTCGGAATCCGCACGATCAGCGGCACATGCGTACCGGAATCATAGACCCAGCGTTTGGCTCGCGGCAGGCCCACGCCGTGATCCGACCAGAAGAAAACGATCGTGTCATCGGCCAGCCCATCCTTTTCCAGTTCGGTCAAATGATCGGCCACCCAGTAATCCAGCGCCGTGATCAGCTCATAATAGTTGGCCCACTGCCGCCGGACCTCGGGCGTATCCGGATAATATGGAGGAAGATCCAGTTTTGTCGGGTCCTGCCGCTGTTCGGGGGTGAGGCGCTGGGTCCAGCGGGCCAACTCCTCCGGCGAGGAACGAATAGCCGACTCGTGCGTGCCCATGTAGTTGAACACGGCAAAGAAGGGCTGTTCTGTTTTCGGGCGGTTGCGCCAATGGGCCTTGGCGCTGCTGTCGTCCCACGACGCGTCGGGCGTTTGGAAGTTGTAATCCTCCTTGACATTGTTGGTGCAGTAATACCCCGCCGTGCGGAGATACTCGCCAAAGCAGCGGATCTCGTCGGGCAACTTCGGGTAGGCCAGCAGCGTGCTGCCTTCGCCGCCGGACCGCATGGGGTGCGAGCCGAGCGTGGGGGCGAATACGCCGGTGATGA
>PMBP01000261.1 GCA_003152975.1 Phycisphaerales bacterium
ATCTCGAAGGTGTCGCGTTCCAGCATACGGGCGACGGTGATCGAAGCCATAAGCCGGATGATTTCTGCCAGCTTCAGACCCGCCAGCCATTCGCTGTTGTACCGGATCTCGAGCTTGTCGGGCGAGGTATCGAGAATCTTTCCGGCCTGCTGGAAATAGGTCTTGGCGTTGGCCTCGATCTNNAGGACGGCCTTGTGGCCGAGATCCTGAAATTGCCGGAGTTTCCGCAACACGACCGTATGGCCCAGATGGATATCCGGGGCCGTCGGGTCCATGCCGAGTTTGACCCGCAAGGGCCGTCCGAGTTTCTGGGCCAAATCGAGCCATTCGGCCAGATCTTCCTCCCGATAGACCTCCACGGTGCCCCGCTTCAGTTGCATCAATTGTTCCGCGATCGATACGGCCATTCGCCTACCTCATCTGATAACTGTGCTCTCGTCCACTCTGAGAAGACAAACCGGGTTGCCAATCAAACAGGGTATTATACCAGATAACCGAACCTAAACAAGGGTCGTTCGAGGCGAATTTCCGATCCGTCGATCTGCGAAAATCCCGGCAAGGCCAATCCGGTCTTTCAGATGTCGTCGGTTCGGATCGACCGCGGATCGTCAAGGGTCCCAGGGCCGTTAGTCAGCTTTCCCTCCAAGGCCAGATCGCGGAACTCGGCCATCGGATCATAGAAGGATTGTGACAGATCGACGGTGTTGATCATCATCTGGTCGCGGTGGTCTTCCAACTGGCGGACAATCCGGCCGTCGGGTTGGATGAAACAGGATGGATACGGGCTAAACCACCCGGAAGCATTGGCCATGCTGATCCAGAAATGATTCGTCGCCGCGTGAGCTTGCATCGTCTGCCGCATGATCTCGGAATGGACGCTCGGCCCGTTCTGCCGGGCGTTGTAAAACGATTGCAGAATACACTGCACGCCAAGCCCGTAGAGCCGGCGATACAATTCCGGAAACCGCAGGTCAAAACAAATCAACGGCGAACAGGTCACCCCGTTGATCGTGAAGGTTACAAACCGATCGCCCGAAGTATAGTGCTGCTGGTCCATCGGCGTACCAAATCGCTTGTCGTAACGGTTGACGATCCGGCCGTCGGGATCGATCAGGTACAGGCAATTGTGGGGCCGGTTCGGTTCCGTCAGCCGATGCATACTGCCCAGCGCAACCCAGATCTTCAGACGGTCGGCCAATTCCATGATCGTCTGCGTTTCGCCGACGAGCAGCGGCCAATCGAAATCCTCCAGCGTCGGCCAGTCGATCCCCGCATAGCCGCACAGGGCACATTCGGGAACATGAACAAGATCGGCGCCTTCGCCGGCGGCATCCGAGAGAAATCCCCGGATCTGTTCGGCGTTGCGATGGATATCGGCGCCGACAGCAAATTGGCAAGTTGCGATTCGCAGAATTCCCAAAGCCATATCGACACCGTCAGATCAGCGCCAGCGTTTCGTCCAGCCCGTACAGCAAATTCAGATTCTGCACGGCCTGGCCCGCTGCGCCCTTGACCAGGTTATCGATGGCCGAGAAGCACACGAACCGTCCCTTCGAAATCGCCGGATACACATGGCAATAATTCGTGTGAGCGACATGCTTGACGGCCGGCGGCGTCGTAAGGACCCGCACAAACGGCTCGCTGCGGTAGAAACTCTGGTACAACTCGATGAGTTGATTCTGCGGAAGCTGCGTGGTCGGCGTGCAATAGACCGACGACAGGATTCCCCGGTCAAACGGCCCGACATGCGGCTGAAACAGGATCGTCACGGGTTTGCCGGCGACTGCCGAGGCAATCTGCTCCATTTCCGGGGCATGGCGATGGGACCCGACGGCATAGGGCAGGACATTCTCGTTCATGTTGGGGAAGTGGAAGGTGTGCGACGGATTCTTTCCGCCGCCCGATACGCCCGTGACCGAGCTGACAATGATGTCCTCGGTGCGGATCATGCCGTTCTTGAGAAGCGGAGCGATCGCCAGAGTCGCACCGGTGGGAAAGCATCCCGGATTGGCGACGAGGCGCGCACCCTGGATCTGCCGCCGGAACAACTCCGGCAGACCGAATTCGGCATGGGCCAGATTCTCGGGGTCGGTGTGCTTCTGGTAGTGCTTTTCATAAACGGCGATATCTTTGAGCCGGTAGTCGGCGCTGAAGTCGATGACCTTCAGGCCCGCCGAAAGCATCTTTGGAACAAATTGCATCGAAACCTTGTGTGGCAGGCAGCACAAAGCGACGTCGGCCCGGGAGGCGATCGTCTCAAGATCGACGGATTCGACGGGCAGGTCGAGTCGGCCCGCCAGCGCCGGGAAAATATCGCGGATGTGCCCGCATTCCTCGGGCAGGGCGGTCAGGCAGGTCACTTCAGTTGCACCGTGCCGCAGAAGAATGTTCAGCGATTCCGCGGCGGTGTATCCGGTGGCTCCAATAATCGCGACTCGGATCATCGTGTAAACCCTTTAAGAAAATTGTAATATCACACTGAGAACATTTGTCATACAAAATCGGGCACAGGGTTTTCTGGGATGAAAAAAGCCCCCGCCGCAACGGGCTGGGGGCCTTTTTATTCCAGGATAAAGGTGGATTATCGTTTCGAAAACTGGAAGCTTCTTCGTGCCCCGCGCTTTCCATATTTTTTACGTTCTTTCATGCGGCTGTCGCGNNACGTCGGGTCGGCCACGACCAAAGCGCGGGCCACCCCCAGTTTGGCGGCGCCGGCCTGACCCGTAAATCCACCGCCGCGGACGGTGATGATCACATCATAGGAACCGACGCTGTTGGTGGTGACCATCGGGGCGCGTACGTCCAGCCGAGTCTGCTGGTTGGGGAAGTATTCGTCAAGT
>PMBP01000263.1:0-3329 GCA_003152975.1 Phycisphaerales bacterium
CCTCAAGGATTATATGTTGATTCTTGCTGGGCTGTTTCTTTGTGTCTTTTTGTTTACGCTGTTTATCCACTGGCACGATCGGTCTGGATCCGAAACAGGTGTTGTGTGGCTTGGATTTAATGGGTTTTTCCTTGTTTGGATGGAGGGGAGTTTCATCGGAGGTCTGATGATCGAGTTCATGACCCGTCCCCTTGGGTTTCTCCTGCCGGGGTTTTGCCGCGTAATGCGCAAGACCGTTTTCGCATTGGGGCTTGGATTTTGCGGATTGTTTTCGCTGCCGGTGCTGCTGTCTCCCAAGCTGGATTTCATGGACCATCTCCGGGTGTTTCTCATGGTCCTGTTTGCGGAACTGACGGTATTCTGGCTGGGTGTTGTGACGCCGTTTAACAAAAGGATGTCCTTCCTGATAATCGCTGGAATCTGTGCGGGGATATTATTCGGCCAACAGCTTTTCGATAATGACGGACTTGTTGCGCGGGTGATGTCGGATTATTTCATGATTCCAATCACGGTTGGCGTGGTTGTTTGCCGGATCGCCTGGGCCCTGCTCGGGCGGGAGGATCTGATGCGGACAGTGGGTCGCAAGAATTGGGGCCAGGTTCCCAGGCAATCCGATCCGGACGAGAAATGGGTATATATCCGCGAAGCAAATCGGCAACGGCCGGTTCGCCTTGGTTGGATGTCGTTGGCCGTGGATCGGTTTTTTCTCGGCAGGATGGCGTCCTGCCGGCCCTGCGGGATGGCCAGATTTCTCTGGGGCCAGCTCTATCTGGTTTTGAACCCGTCAGCATGGAGGGGGCAAAACGCGGGATATATCTTCATTATCATTCCGATCATGATCCTGGCGTTCGGATGTTTTGGAAACGGAGTGGCGCTGCCTCTATGTTTCATGTTTTTACTCATCCTGCGGCCGTCCTTACCGGCCTATTCCCATCGGATCACCATCGGCGGGCGAAGGGAACGATTCCTCGCCACCGTCATCCACACGGCCGTGACCGCCGTTATGGTGACGGCATTAGTCGTTGGATCGGGCCTGCTGACCATTCTCATGTCGCGGATCATCCCCGACTTTACCGTCCGCGGTGACCTGTGGTCCTATCATGCCGTCTCGCTGCGGTTCTGGTATGGCGCGTTGGCGATCATTCCGCTGACCCACGCCGTGCTGATCCTGGTCCCGGAGTTGTGGACGATTCTGTGCATCCTGGGAGTTGCGCTCACCCCCTTTCTCTTGCCCTCGTTCATGATAGTTTCGAAAATCGAACCGACCCGATGGGAATACCTCGTCGCCGCCGGCCTGATCGCGTTCAATTGGTGGGTCTTTACCCTCGCCTCCCGCATGGTCTGCACAAAATGGTCCCTGGTGCGATAACACATAAGGCCCCGGGAATGATGTATTTCGTATCGTGGGGTCAGCCCTTCGGCCTGCTCGCTTCGGCCGGATGGTTCACGCGAATGTTCCGGATTTGATCGGACAACAGGATACGATCCAAAGTTCCGGCGATTAAGGCCGCCAATGTCGTAATTAACTGCAGTTGGTCCGGTGTCAGCGGTCTTCGGTTGTAGGGCCGAAAGCTGATGACCCCCAGATGCGAGGTGGCTGTCCCCAGCGGAGCAAACAACCAAGGCGTTGCCGGAAGCGTATCGGTTCCCAAACCAGCCAACTGGCCATGTTCCAGGACCCATTGCGCTACGGCGAAATCCTGGGTATCGCAGCAAGGAAACGACGCTTCCGCGGACGGCTCCCTTGGGGCGATGATTCGACCGCCTGCGTCAGACAATAGCACAATCATGTCACAATCCAGGGCTCGGCCGACCTGCTGCCTGGCCAGTTCCAGGACTTCAGCAATCGTGCGGGCGGCGCCCAGGTCCTTGCTCAGGGAGTAGAGGGTTACGGTGCGAAGTTCGCGTTTCCTCGCCGCATCGGCTTGGTGGCGAATGCGGACGATCAGGGTGCTCACGATCATTCCGGTAACCACCATTACGACAATCGTAGTCCAGTACAACGGATTGGCCAGTTCGAGGGTGTACAAAGGCGGAATAAAGAAAAAATTCAGGGCCGATGCGCTGAGGATGGAGGCCAGCACCGCCGGTCCCCGTCGGCCGCACAGGGCGATAGCGATCACGCCCAATAGGTACACCATGACCGTTGTGGACAGGTCCAGGGTGGTCAGCAGTTTGCCAACTGCAGTACAGATCGCCACGACTACGACGGCAAGAAGATAGAATCGCCACGGCAGTTCTCGCGGCAGTCGGACCCCGGCCGGACGGGGAGGCGTGCCCTCGTCGCCGCTAATGACATGGATGTCAATCGGGCCGCACTGTCGGACCAGATCATAGATCAATGAACCATGCAGCCAATCGTGCCAGCGGGAATGAATGGGCTTACCGACGATAATCTTGGTGACATTCCTCGCCTTGGCGTACGCGAGTATCTCCTGGACAATGTTCGATCCCGTCAGCGTGGCGGTTTCGGCTCCGAGCAGGCCGGCCATTCGCATGTTCGCCCAGACCCTGTCCTGGGCCTCCTGGCTTGTGCGCGCGCCGGATTTTTCGACCGACACCGCCAGCCAGGGGCACCGAAACGACATCGCCATCCGTGCGGCCGATCGGACCAGCCGGGCCGAGAACGGACTTGGCCCAACGCAGACCAGCAGACACTCCGTCGTGGGCACGACTTCACCCTGATGGCGGTATGCCTCGGCCTGAACATTGACGCGCTCGGCCGTGCGCCGCAGGGCCAACTCCCGCAGAGCAACCAGGTTGCGTTTCTGGAAAAAGTTCTGGACGGCCGCCGAGACCTGCGCCGGCATATAGACCTTTCCTTCGGCCAGACGCTCGAGCAGATCGTCCGGGGGCAAGTCCACCAGTTCCACCTCGTCGGCCTGATCGAACACCGTATCCGGCACCGTTTCGCGGACCCGCACGCCGCTGAACTGTGCGACGATGTCATTGAGGGTCTCGATGTGTTGGACATTGAGCGTGGTATAAACCCCAATCCCGGCGTCCAGAAGTTCCTGGATATCCTGCCATCGTTTGGCATGGCGGCTGCCGACGACATTGGTATGGGCCAGTTCATCGACGAGAATCAACGCCGGTCTTCGGGTCAACGCCGCGTCGAGGTCGAATTCGGTGAGCGTGGCTCCTCGATACTCGACATTACGGACCTTCAACGACTCCAGTCCTTCCAGCAGAGCCATCGTCTCCGGCCGTGCGTGGGGCTCGATATAACCGACGACCACATCCACCCCGGCGGCGGCTTGTCGACGGGCCGCTTCTAACATTGTAAAGGTCTTGCCGACGCCTGCGCAGGCGCCGAAGAACACCTTCAG
>PMBP01000263.1:3391-3647 GCA_003152975.1 Phycisphaerales bacterium
CCTTGGCCACGCGCGGCACCTGGTACAGCGCCGCTGCCGCGCTGATGTCCGGATCCAGCCCGCTACCGCTGGAGGTCACCAGGTCCACGGGAACCGGTGCGGCGTTTCCGGGGTCCGCCTTGTGCAAGGCATCCAATCTCGCTTTCGCGGACTCCGCCAGGGTTGGATTCATCGGCCCATAGTTCGATCCGCTCGATGCTCCGCCGTTATAGGAAGGACTCGTCGCGCTGAGCCGGCCCCAAAAATACCTGGGATC
>PMBP01000505.1 GCA_003152975.1 Phycisphaerales bacterium
CCCCTTTAACCTGCAGAAAGTTCGGGGGATACAGGGTCTTTAGTTCGTTCCATGCCATATTGAAACTGGCACACCAGATGATATTGCGGCCCTTGTCGAGCTTGCTCTGCAGCGAAGGCACAATCATAGTCTGTTTGAGATCCGAAGACGGGCCGTCGAATACCTTCCTGTCCACCCGACCCGTCTCAACGACTTCCTGAACCACGGGACCGTAGAAACTTTCCTGTGCCCGCCGTCTTGCGTATTCACCGAGGCGAGGCAGGCCAAAATAAATCCCGATCCCAAGCAAGACCAGAATGGCCAGTACAATTTTTCCGGCTATAATCTTCATCCCAATTCACTCCCAACCCGTCCAATGACCCGCTTTTCCAAACAATCCATTTCGCGTCTGGATTGCCTCATCCCCGGCCATTCTACAGCCCCCGCCCCCATTTTCGCAAGCCGAAATCCCGACTGTCAATCAACATCCTATGGTATCCGGAATTCCCCCTTCAGCAGCCCAGGAGCTGTTTATGCGCGCAATCCCTGCGCTTGGGCTACGAATCCCATCTCAGGAATCCGTACGATTCAACAAATTGAAAATTGGAAATCGAAATTTGAAAATGATTACTGTCCCGGCGTCGGATCCCCCGCCCGCCAGTTGCTCGCGTCGTTCCCGTAGGCCGTCGGCTCGATCCGCTGCAGGACCTTGCCTTTGCCGTCGGCGTCCATCGGCCAGGGGCTCGAATCCCCGTAGGTCACCTGTTCGGCCCGGATCCAGTATCGGTCATGCCCGAATTCCTGGTCGCCCGGCCGCGACAACCGAACCTTCTCGCCCCCGTTGCTGAGACTGCTGCCGCCGGCAAACGGCCCCAGCACCTGCACGGTCCCCGGAATCGCCGCTCCGTAGTACGCCTTCAACGCCACCGGGTTCTTGGCCACAATCAGCAGCCCACCTGCCGGGATCCTCGTGTTCACCGGGAAAACAAAATCGATCCCGTCTGTGAACCGCCACGGCACCGTCTCCATCTGAATAACCCCCGGCGAGGTCTCCGTACTCACCGCATCCTGCAGGGTAACGGTCTCGCCGCTGATATTCTTCAGTTCGATATACTCGTCGCCCGTGTTCGCCGGCGACGGGTTGTACTGGATCTCCGTAAAGACGATCGGCCCGACCTTCGGCGGCGCATTGTCGCCGTTGGGCGTGTTGGCGCTCATCGCCACAAAGTTCACCCCACCGTCCAGCGTGCTCTTGAGGTACCGCCCAAAGGCCACGCCGCTCTCGGCCGCGTCAAACGCCTGTTCGACGCTGTACCCTGTCAGCTTGCCCTCGGCGCCCGACTGCAAGTACACCGTCTCGCCCCCCTCGCTCAGGCCAAACGGAATCCGGCAACCCAAATCGTTGACATTCCCGAACTGCAAATCCTCGTAGAACACCGCGTAACCCTGCCGCGGCAGGATTGTGTCGGCCGCAATCTCGTATTTCATCCGGTTCGGTTCGTCGGCGTTGCTGTCCGACAAAAACCAGCCGCCGATGTTGATCGGCTCGTCGGTGGTGTTGCGCAGCTCGATCCAGTCCGGCGCCGTCATGTGCGAATGCGACAGGATCTCGTTGATCACCACCGACCCCGGCGCCGGCAGCGTTCCGGTGTCGTCGGCCCCGGGTGTACCCCCCGCGACCGTGCTGGGCTTCCAGGCATTTTTGTCGTCCCAGGGAGCCTGCTGCTCAAAGAGCAACCGGATCTCCGCCGCCGTCAACGCCCGGTCGTAGATCCGTACCTCGTCCACCAGCCCCTTGAAGTACTGGGTTTCGTTGGCCCCGATCCGCACAGTCGAGATAGTATTGGTATTGATTTCCGCCGGGGTTGCTGTGGTCGTCTCCGGCGTGCCGTTCACGAATAACTGGATATCCTGCGTATTGGACTTGCCCGCCGGCAACACCGCCGCCACATGCACCCACTGGCCCGTATTCACCACCGTGGCGCTGTTGGTCCCGCCCCCGAAAACCTGTGTCCGAAGCTGCCCCGACAAACTGATCCGCATCTCCCACATCCCGCCGGCCGTGGTCGAGTCGCCCCAGAACACAAGCGGCGAGGCCGTCGCCGTCGTCTTGATCCACGCCGCACAGGTCCGCGGGTTACTGCCGGAAATACCCGTGTAACCGGGAATCGTGACAACAGCGCTGGTTCCGTCAAACCGCAACGCGTTACCGAATCGGCCGGAAACCCAATTCGACGAATCCATGTTGACCAGCGTACCGGGGTATCGGCCCGTCGCGTCCGCCGCCGCCATCCCCTGTTGCTCGTCAAACTTCCAGTGAGCCAGCAATCCCTCCGATGGGACCTGTGCCTGAGAATTCAGCGGATCCCGCAGGGTCAGCGAAAATCCCGCCCCGTCGGCGATGGGGTACCAAGTGTCCTTGTAGGTGAACGACTGAATGACCGCCCCCGTCCCATCGACCAGCTCGACCTTCTCCCCGGCATTCGCCAGCGAGCCGGCATACTGCCCGACAACCGGAAGACCGGCCCCGTATTTTGCCGTAAACTCCGCCGCGTTCTCCACCAGCAGCGCAAATCCTCCCGGCGCCAGAATCGTATCGCCGAACACAAAATCGACCCCGTGCGTGAAACGAACCTCGCTCAGGTTGATGGCTTCCGTCCCGATGTTTTTCAGCTCGATGAATTCCGTATTCGGATCGGCCGGGTAATACATCAACTCGGTGATCCGCAAGCTCTCCTTGACCGGTCCGACGCCGAACGCCGCGTCGTCCAGCGCGCTCCATTCCAGCGTCGCCGGGTCGTACGCCCGAATCTTGTATTTCTGACTCCGGTTCATGGTTATCGGCCCGGTGTACTCAACCGCCGTCGTGGCGATCTCGCCGCTGGACGAGGAGGCCTGAACCTTCAATTCCGCCGAAATCAGAAAATCGGAATTCCGGTACGGTACCGTGTCTCCGGCCGCATATTGCAGATTCAGACCCTGAATCGCCAGAACATTCTGCCCCTGCCGGATCTTGCTGACATAGGGAGTCAGGTTGAAACTCTCCAACAGGATCGCGGCCGTATCGGGATGGCTAGTGCCGGCCGTGACCGGGGTATTCCATTGCGGCGTGACCCCCGCGGCCAGGTTGACCCGCTGCACCTCCGTGCCGTTCAGATAGGCCACGAATCCGTCGTCATACCGGACATTCAAGGCCAGAGCCGCGATGTCCTGTCCCTGCACGACAAAGGGAATCCGAATATAACAGGTCGCATTATTTCCGTACATCGCGTTTTTCACGTCGATATTGATCAAGCTGGTGTAGTTGAGCGAATCCCCCGGATTGTTCTCATAGCCCACGCCTCCGGTCCCCTGCGTCCAGCTCGAATCGTCAAAACCGACGCTCGTCCAGTTGCTGGTGGCAGGGGACAGGTATTGTCCCGCAATGACGGTCGGGCCGGCGATCCCCGCCTCTGTGCACCCCCACGCCGCCGCCAGACTGTCGCCGCCGCCTTCTTCCTTCATCAACCCCTCGATGTAGTATCGCTTGCCCGCCGTCAGGGTAATGGGGGCCGATTGCTGTTCGGTGTACCAGTACCACTTTTCGGCCTCCGTCCACCCCGGTACCAGCGCGATCCGGACCGCGTTGGTGGGATTCTCGTCCGTACTCAGCCACAATTCGCAGTTGTCATCGCCGGCCACCCAGAAGGTGTAGGTTCCCGTCGTCGGCGGATATAGCAATCCGCTGATCCGTACCCCGTATTGGTCGTTCCAGTTCACCGGCGAGGCAAAACTCGTCAGCGACTGGCTCCCGGACGGGTTGCCAGGGTAATTCGGATTGCTCGTCAGGTCCGATATGGCCGTCCCACTGATCCCCAGCCAGTATTCCATCAGGATCGTCCCCTTCGTTGGTTCCACCGGCTGCGTCGGGATCATCACCCGTTTGGTGGCGGTCTCCGGAAACAGAACGAACTCCTGTCCCGTCGGCTGCGAATCCTTCGACCAGGTCCGCGGGTCGGTGCCGTCGGTCGTGTAATAAATCTTCTGCCCGCCCCCGACCATCGTCAGCGCCGCCCCGGGACTGGCATATCCGCCGTGTTGCGCCAGAGTGTTGATCCGAAGCTGCGGCGGATCGAACGACGGATACAGCCGCGGCGAATGGCTCTTGAGTTGCTGCAGGACGGTCGCCGACCGCTGCGGGCAATAGGTGTGCAGCACCCAGTCCCGCATCGATCGCCACTGCTCGATCGTGANNGCCCCCCCACCACATCCCCCCACCGCGCCAATTCGCAGTTCATCGCCCGCTCGACCACGCCGGCCCAATAGGCATAGACCGCCGCCGGCCGGTTGCGCTCCGGATAAACCGGATTCCAATCCGGGCTGGACGCATCGACGAAGAACGGCCCGCCGTTGAAAAAGGCCTTGTAGGCCTTGTCCGCCAGGATCATGCGAAAATCGGAATTCTGCTTGAGCGCGTTGTACAGATACGACGGCTTTTGCGCCTGGTTGATGCCCAGGCGGTTGTCTCCGAGGCCTGAATCCATTCCCATCACCCACTCGGCGTCCCAGGTGTAGAACTTGTATCCCGCCCCGTCGATCCGCCGCCGGCCGGCGTACCAGTTGTGGTCGTCCCAGTCGTTATTTCCTACATAAAAGTTCAACAACATATAGTTTGCAAGGTTCTCCATATCCACATACTGCGACAGGGCCTTGAAACCGCTGGGGGACGCCACGCCGCCCGACGCCAAACTCTGCGCCTTCAGCCACGCCGCGTCGGTCCCATCGACGACATTCCGCGGATACGAATTGACCCCGTCCCATTCCTCCTTCTGCCCGCCGAAGTACGCCGCCGAGAATGCCGCGTCCGGCCGCTCGCACGGATTATACAGGCCCCAGTACAAGCCGTTGATGTACAGGTGGACGAATGTCCCGTGCGGCGACGGGTCGCCCATCTCGAGCTGGTAGCGTCGGACCACCTCGTCGCGGATATATTGCGAACTGCTGCCACCCCAGACATAGGCGTCATTAAAAACGGCGCGAAGAATGATGCTGTCGAATTGATCGATGCAGTCCGTGCCGAACAGCGGATAGGCCAGCTTCGTCGGGCCGTACGCGCTCTTGAAGACGATGCGGAAGGTTTTCTTTGGCGTGGTTCGCCCGACGCCGCCGTAGATCCGCGCCCCGCAGTTGAGTTGGAATCCCTTCGATCCGTCCGGATTGATCAACTCCAGCGAGCACGGCCGTTCCCATGTCGCGCCGGAGTTGCCGTAGTTGGTGTAGATCCCGCTGCCGCCGAACAAATCATTCATGTTCATCACCAGTGACATCGTCGGGATCGACTTGAAATCATTGCGAATCGTGTCCTGGTTGGCCGAGACAACCCGCGAATCCATCGCGTAGTCCCACCCCGACGGAAATCCCGCGGGGCTGGACGATTGCGCCAAGATGTCGCTGAGAAAGATGTAAGTCTGGCAGGCAATGGGCGACGCCCGATATCCCGCCTTGAAGGCCGCCGTCCGAAGGCAGGTGGTCTTGTTGATCGTAAGGAATGTCCCCGGTACATAGGTCATGCCGTTGCTCGTCGAAGGAGCCGAAAAGTCCGTCGTGTACTTGATCGTCGCGCCCGGCGTATCCGTCGTCAGAGAAACGGAAAACGGCTGGTCGAACAGACCGTGCTCAACGCTCATCCGCGGCTGCTCCACAAAGCCCGGAAACGAATCCTTGTTGGCGGCCAGCGGCGAGGGCGTCGCCAGGTAGAACGGCTTGCCCTGGATCAGGCCGTACGATACATTCTTGGCCTGCGGCGGATACCCGAACTTGTTATTTCCAAATTCATACTCGACAAACTCGTGAATAACCGTCTGTCCGTCCGGACCCATCAGCGCCAGATACGCCCCGTCGCGATTCAAACCAAAATCCGTATGCAGTTCTTTCCCGGCGACTCGTCGGTTCTTGCCGGAGGCGAAAACAATCAGGAACTTCCCCGGCCCGATCACCGTCGGCGACGGAATCTGCCATCGATCCGGTTTGCCGGGGTCGTTCGTCAACCACCACCCGCCGATATCCTGCGGCAGCGAGGAAATATTCGTCAGCTCGATCCAGTCCGACGATGCGCCGTCCTCGTCGAGCAACTCGGTGGCGTCTAACGGCGCGATGCTGGCGTTCCACGCCAGAAACTCGTTGATCACCACCGGCCCCGCCGATCGCAGCCAGTTCTCGGATAGAACCGCCAGGTCCCCAATCTCGACCTTCCCGTTTCCGCTCAGGTCCGCTTGGGCGTCTCCCGTCATCCACTTCGACGCGACCAGCAGCA
The DNA here is from genome assembly GCA_003152975.1 of Phycisphaerales bacterium. Lineage (GTDB taxonomy): Bacteria > Planctomycetota > Phycisphaerae > Sedimentisphaerales > Anaerohalosphaeraceae > FEN-1350. Next base: position 6,272 of record PMBP01000505.1, read on the forward strand.
AATCATCCAATCCGACTCTGCAATCACCTGTTCTGTCGGCCGCCGGGCAAATCTGCCCTCCGGCGTCGTAAATCGTCACCGTCACCGCGCCGATCGCCGCGTTGTTGAAGGCCGGATCGGCGCTCTGAACGGTAAAGTTGATTTTCGCGGTCTGTGTGCTTTCCGCAATTCCGTCATCGATGGCACACAAGGTCAGGGTCTGCGGCTGGTCCCAGGTCAGCGCGTTGAATTCCAGCGAGCATCCCAGACCCGGAGTGGTTCCGTTGATCCCAAACGCATCCGCCCCGCTTCCGCCCGGAGTGACAACCACGGTCACGGGGAAAGCCGGCAGCATGGCCAGACGGAGTGTCACCGTGTCGCATGGCCCTTTTTCGGTAACCGCCGTACTTCCGTTCGACTCGGCCACAATCACCGGTAACACCGGCCCTGTATCCTGAGCCATGGCCATGAAAGGGAAAACCGATACGATCTGTAAAGCAACGAATACAAAAGACTTACGCATCCAAATACCTTTCCGGTTGGATTCTCTGACCGCTGATTGATTTAACAACACGCCTACTCCCGATTTTTCGACGAAACCGCATCTTCCCTGAAGCGAAAGGATATAAGTTATACGGCATCAGGGCCGATTTTATTGCATAACAATAACGACTTTACGAATATTTCACTATCTGTATAACATCCTTCGCCCGGCATTAATTCATTTTATCATTGATCCCAAGCCATCCTGTGAAAAGACACTCTCTGCATCCTATACGAGTCATTCTTAACTTGGATCATTACACGGGGAATCTCATATCATTGCGACATTTTATTCGATCAACAGAAGGCAAGAAAACCGTGGATTGTCCGATAAGGATTCGGGCATCGTNNACCTATCAATTTCGGGACTGATTATACCGGAATTTGATTTTAAAAACAAGAAGAAGGAGGTGTCCAGGTTTCGGCCAGATTGTGGACAGTTCGGGGTCCGGTTGTGGACTTATCAGGTTGATATAAGGCCGCGATTCAATGGGATTTCCTACCGGGTATTCGGAGTCTATTGTGGAGTAATTATAGGTCGGAATTCCAGCAGGATTGTGGTCAATTGTGACGGGGTCACTGAGGTCGAAATCGACAGCATGACCTTTGCAAGTCTTTGCTTGACAATGAC
>PMBP01000408.1 GCA_003152975.1 Phycisphaerales bacterium
AATATCTGGACCCAGCCGATCATCAATCGGGTTGATATGTTGGCGACGGGCGTACGGACGATGATCGGCGTAAAGGTCTTCGGCCCGCGGCAGGAAGACCGAGTCGAATCCGTAACCGAAGGCGGGGTTCAGAAGACCGTCGTCAAAGAGCCGGGAATCCAGACGATCTCCAACGAGATCGCCGCCGTCCTGCGGGGCGTGCAGGGAGCGGTGGATGTCTTCCCGGACCAGATTGTCGGCCGCAGTTATCTGCAGATCGACATTGATCGCGAAAAGGCCGCCCGTTACGGCGTAAATGTGGCCGACATCCAGGAGGCGATCGAGGTCGCCATGGGTGGCAAGACCATCACCTCCACTGTCGAAGGACGACAGCGGTTCCCAGTTCGCGTCCGCTACGCGCGGGATTACTGGCAAACCGAAGAAGCCCTGCGGCGGATTCTGGTGACCGGCCGGCGAACCAGTCCGTCGGGAAGTTCGACCCCCGACACATCCGGCATGGGCTCGGGCAATTCCGCCCCCATGCCCGCCGAACCGTTCGTGCAGATTCCGATCTCCGAGGTGGCGCAAATCCAAGTGGTCGAAGGTCCCAGCGTCATCAAGAGCGAAAACGGTATGCTGCGGTCGTATGTCCAACTCAATGTCCGGGACCGAGACATCGTGGGATTCGTCGAGGAGGCCCAGCGGGCCGTCGCCGAGCGGGTCTCGCTGCCCAGCGGATTTTTCATCGAGTGGAGCGGCCAGTTCGAGGCCCAGGTCCGCGCCCGCAAAACTTTACAGGTGATCTTCCCGCTGGTCATTTTACTGATCTTCGTCATCTTGTTTATGACCTTCAACGACGCCGGCGACGCTCTGTTGATCCTGCTGTCGGTGCCGGGCGCGCTGGTCGGCGGGGTCATCTTCCAGAGCTTGTTCGGTTTCCACTTCAGTGTGGCCGTGTGGGTGGGCTACATCGCCTGTTTCGGCATGGCGACGCAGACCGGTATCGTCATGCTGGTTTATTTGCACGACGCGATCCGCTCCCGCGGCGGGCTGGAGGGCATTCGCACACAGGCCGAATTGACCGAGGCGATCGTCATCGGCGCGGTACACCGCCTGCGACCCAAGCTCATGACCGAGGGCGTGGCGATCGTGGGATTGATGCCGATGCTCTGGGCCAGCGGCGTGGGATCGGAAGTGATGCGACCCATGGCGGCGCCGGTCCTGGGCGGATTGCTGGTGGCCGATGAGGTCATCGACCTGCTGCTTCCGGTGATCTTCAATTGGTATCAATCCCGCCGATGGCGGCGGTTGCATTCCGAATCCGTGCGGTGAAGCGATGGATCAGAACTTCAGATCGGTCAAACCCTGCGAAATGGCGAACTTGGTCAGATCTGCGATGCTCGAAAAGCCAAGCTTAGCCATGATTTTGCGGCGGCGTGCGTCGATGGTCTTGGGGCTCTTGTTAAAATAGCGGGCGATCTGGCCGACCGTTTTCCCCTCGCTGAGCAACTGAACAATTTCCCGCTCCTGATGGTCCAATTTTAATCTTTCCGGAAATTTGTCTTGAACGAGCATGGACCTGTACTCCCCGGCCACCTGGCTTCGGATTCGGGGGCAATAGTATTCCTGGTCCCGGTACACGGCGGTGATCGCCTCGATGAGTTCACTGAACATGGATTCCTTGAGTATGAAGCCCTTGATGCCGGCCTGCACCCCCTGGGACAGCGTAAAACTCGACATATCCCCAGCCAGCGCCAGAATACGAATTTGGGGATTGTCCCGCAGTATCTGCCGAGAGGCCTCGATGCCATCCAGTCCGGGCATGTGAATATCCATGATCACCACATCCGGGTTGATCGTGCGGGTCAGATCGATCGTTTCCGTGCCCGTGGCCGCTTCCCCGACGACCTCAATCTCGGGGTGGTGCCGCAAGAGGGACTTGAGTCCCTCCCGCATAATACCATGGTCGTCGGCAATGAACAATCGCATCGTATCACTTGGTTTCACTTTACCCTCCGGTATCATCATGTGAGTCAATCCATGTTCCTGAAACCTTAGAATTGGCCATCATAACAGCAAGAATGTAAAAAACAACCCGATTTTTTTATCCCGAAAAATACCGATGCGAATCCATGCGATCCCCGGGCCTGCAAGTAAGGAACGCAGAATAGTGCATGCCATACAACGCATAAAAAAGGCCTGACGATTGACCGGCCTTGCCATTCATTGACGCTAACCGCTTAAAAGCTGAACTTGTACGACAGGGTCGTCCAGAATTCATCGTTTTTGTTCACAGAATCGTCCATCGAGGTCTGGTAGTAGATCCCCGGGGTAATCTTGGCGCCGGTGACTGGGCACTTGAAGGAGGTGTTCAGGCCCCAGACGATATGCGACCAGTCATGATCGACATTGTCACCGTAGGCGCCATCGTTGTAGACCGCCGAAGCGCTGAGGGTCATGGGAAGATCGGCCGCCTTGAAGTTGTAGTCCAAGCCGACGATGTGGACAAAACCGGCTGGGCCTGATAGACTCTGGCCCATAGCACCCGGAGTCGGCCCGGGACGGCCGGACCAGCTATAGGCAACGGTGTACTTGGGGACAAAACCGGACTCGCCAAACACTTTGGGCATCGACAACGAAAGGGCCAGATCCTGCATATCGGCGAAGGAGGGATTATGGGTATAGTAATTGAAGTAGGTCCAGGTCAGGGCATAATCCACCTGTGCCATGTCATCTTTCATCAGACTGTTGGCATAGGTGATACTGTAATCCAACTCTTCCGTCGGCAATGCACTTTCTGCCCCATTGGTATCGCCGCCAAGCCATGATCCCCAGATGTTTGCGCTGAATCCGCTGCCCCAGAGGCCGAAGTTGATACTCGGTTGGAAGGCGGCCTTGTTGTCGCCCAGATCCAAACCCCGCCAAATGTACTTGCTGGCCCAGGCGATGTCCACATCCGTACCCAGCTTGCCTTCGGCGGCCCACACGGCCCCAGTCACGGCAACGCACATCATAATGACGATCCACTTTTTCATTTGCGATCTCCTGAAAGTCGTTTCGAATCTCGATAAAGTACAACTCATCAGCATTCATCTTTAGCAATGAGTGTGCCAGATACTATTATCGGCATTATCCTTGTATCCTGAGCTCAAATTTCGCATATTCTAACCACTGAGCAGACAAATCATCGACAATTACGAAGATGAAACGGCCTATTTATACAATAATGCAATTCCAAATACTCATTCACAAATGAAAAAATCCCGGGTTTTGAAATAAAAAAGGCCGGTCTAAAAACCGGCCTTTGGGATTCGCAGATGCGATTAAATCAGAAGCTGAATCTGTACGACAACGCCGTATAGAATTCGTCGTTTTTGTTCACGGAGTCATCCATTGAGGTCTGGTAGTAGATTCCCGGAATGAACTGTCCGCTTCCGACCTTGAACGCCGTTCTCAGGCCCCATGTGATGTGCGACCAATCGTGATCGGCACCGAAGGTCCCGTCGTTGTAGGTCGCATCGGCACTGAAGGTCATGGGCTGATCGGCGAGCTTGAAGTTGTAATCCACGCCGAAGATATGGTAAAAGCCGGCGGGACCCGAAAACGCTTGGCCCAACGCACCCGGAGTCGGGCCGGGACGGCCGGACCAGGTATAGGCGTAGGTATAGCGAGGAACCAGGCAGTCGGTGATCTTGGGCAATGACAGTGTCAGGGCCAGATCCTGGTAATCCCAATCGCTGGAGTTGTGGGCATAGTTNNTGTAGGTCAAGTTATAGTCCACCTGGGCCTTGTCGCCCTTGTTGAAGCTATTGGCGTAGGAGAGCATATACACATACTTTTCAGTCGGGAGTCCGGCCTCGGCGCCATTGGTATCGGCGCCATTCCACCAGGCCGCCATCCCGGCCCTGAACCCGCTGCCCCACAGGTCAAAGTTGACGCTCGGCGTGAATGCGGCCTTGTTGTCGCCGGTATCCATTCCGCGCCAAAGGGTTTTGCTGGCCCATGTCAGATCCACATCCGCGCCCAGCTTGCCATCCGCCGCCCACGCGGCCCCGGAGGCAACCAACAACATTGTTACCAACATCATTTTCTTCATTTTCTGTCTCCTTGTAAATCAGTGTATGGTTGGGATGGTTTCTTCCAAACGAAATCCGCTTCTCTCATTAATCGATAAAACACAAACAGTTCGTTTTGGTCAATCTCACCAAAGACGAACTATTGGATAAAATTATACGGAGGTGCATGTTTTCCGCAAGAAAATTTTTGGGGAATTTCGTTCCAAGCCGCCTCAGCACCCGTCCTCATCCTCCAATGGCGGAATCAACCCCATTACATAAAGCGTAAGTGGTTCGTTTGCAGGAAGTTACAAATCCTGCAAAAACCATGGACAATTCGTTACTGCCCGGCCGCAATCTGTTGAAATTGTTCCTTGGCTTGACCGACGAGATAAAAACTGCCGGTGATACAAATCAGGTCTTCGCGTGAAATGGCGCTGCGGGCGATTTGCATGGCTTCGCCCAAGGTCATCGCCGTCTGGCACATCTTGCCGCAAATTTCGGTGTACATCTCGGCCAGATCGTGCGGAAACACGGCCTTGGGGGAATGGCTGCGCGTGAAGATCACCTTGTCGGCGCCGAACTGAATCTGTTCGAGCATGCCCCGGACATCCTTGTCGGCATTACAGCCGAAAATGATGACCATGGAATCGTATGGCACATGCTGGCCAATGGCCTGGATCAGGGCGCGGACGCTGGCGGCATTGTGCGCCGCATCGACCAGAACCCTCGGATCTTCGCTGATGATCTCCATCCGGCCAATCATGCGGACCTGGCTGAGCCCTTCCACGGCCTTGGCTTCCTCGATGGTATAGCCGAGGGTCTTGAGCTTGTCGAGCATCGTCAGGGCCAGACCGCAGTTGATGGCCTGATGTTCGCCGGGCAGGGGTACTCGAAGGTGTTCAAACCGGCTGGTCGGCGTGGTAATGCAGATCCGGGTGTGCGGCCCATGCTCTCGCGACGACTCGAACCGATACGAAAAATCCACATCCCGGCCGGTGACGACCAGCGGCGCATTCCGCTCGGTCGCCTGCTTGCGGAGAACTTTCATTGCCCGCTGATCCTGCGGGACCGTGACCACGGGAATGCCTTCCTTGATGATGCCGGCCTTTTCTTTGGCGATGCTGGCAATATCATTGCCCAAGAGGTTCTGGTGGTCGATACTGATGCTGGTAATGCCCACCAGGATCGGGTCGATCACATTGGTGCTATCCAACCGTCCGCCCAAGCCGGTTTCGATCACGCCGATATCGACCTTCTGCTCGGCAAAAAACAAAAAAGCCATGGCCGTGAAAATCTCAAAAAAAGTCGGAGCATTGCTGTCGCCGGACAGTTTTTCGATCACCGGATACATACGATTGATCATCGCCAGCATCTGTTTTTCCGTGATCATCTCGGAATCGATGACAATCCGCTCATGCAGGGTCGTCACATGCGGCGAAGTATAAAGCCCGACCTTGTACCCATTGGCCTGAAGCATCCGCGCCAACATCGTCGCAGTCGATCCTTTGCCCTTGGTGCCCGCAATATGGATCATCCGCGTTTTGGTCTGCGGATTCCCCAGCGCCTTGATCAGCTTGTGCATCCGGCTCAAATCGAAGGTGGTCACATTGTATCGCAGCTTCTGCTGCTTTTCGTAGTCCGTCTTCTCGAAGAGGTACTTCATCCCTTGAGCATAAGTTCGGAACACGGCAGGCCGCTTGACCGTTTCGACGGTGACACTTTTACTTCGAGCTTTGTCTTTGGGTTTCTTAGTCGTCGCCATAGATGGGTACTCTACCACAATCAACCCCAGTAGTCAATCCATGAACCAACAGATTATCGGTACATCCTTCCATAATCGGAACTTTAACAATCTGTAAATATTTGTAAATAAACAAGTTACAACTCAATATTCATGTCGTGGTAAATATAATTTACGCCTAATTTCATAAGAATATTCGAACATAGTATTATGCTTACTTATAGAATAGCACTCTTGTCCTTCTGAAAAGTGACGATTTCATCCGTCCCTACACTCTCATGGATTTGAATTCATATTCATAAGACGGTCTTTGACGGGCACACGTTGCAGAAATCCTAATCTCCCCCTTGCATAATCGTCGGGATATTTGTATTCTGCCCGGCTAATCCGTCCAATCCGAACGGCAGATGGCTGCCGGAGGAATCGAATCATAACTCTCAACCGTAACAGGAATTAGGAAAATGGCCATGTCGTTGAAAACCCGTGGGGTAACGGAAGTTGATGATCTGTGTATCCAGACGATTCGCTTTTTATCCATGGACGGCGTTCAGGCCGCCAAGTCCGGCCATCCGGGCTTGCCAATGGGGATGGCCGCACCGGCCTATACCCTCTGGACCCGGCATCTTCGTCACAATCCCTCCAATCCCAAGCTGATGGACCGCGATCGGTTCGTTCTTTCCGGCGGACATGGGTCCATGCTGTTGTATTCCTTGCTGCATCTGTGCGGGTATGATTTGTCCCTGAATGAACTCAAGCAATTCCGCCAGTTCGGCAGCAAAACGCCCGGCCATCCCGAATTCGGCATGACGCCCGGCGTCGAGGTCACGACGGGACCGTTGGGGCAGGGTATCTCCAATGCTGTGGGCATGGCCATCGCCGGAAAATATCTCGCTGAGCGATTCAACCGCGATGGCTTTGATCTGTTCAACTATAAGGTATATGTGTTCGCCGGGGATGGCGACTTGCAGGAAGGCATCTCATCGGAGTCCTCCAGTCTGGCGGGACACCTGGGACTCGATAACCTGATCCTGATCTACGATAACAATCACATCACCATCGACGGTCATACGGAGTTATCCTTCACCGAAGACCGCGTCAAGCGCTACGAGGCCTATGGATGGTTCGTCCAGAAGGTCGAAGGCGATGGAACCGATATGGTCGCCTTCGAGAAGGCCCTCGAAAATGCCAAGGCCGAGAAAAACCGGCCGAGCATGATCGCGTTTCGCTCGCACATTGGCTTTGGCAGTCCCAATTTTCAGGACACTCACACGGCCCACGGCTCCCCGCTGGGGGACGAGGAGATCGCCCTGATCAAGAAAAACTTCGGCTGGGATCCGGCCCTGAAGTTCCATGTCCCGCCGCAGGTCTATGAAAACATGAAGTCCGTCGTCGAAAAGGGCCGCCAGTTCCAGAAACAGCAGGATGAACTGTTCGCCCGCTACGAAAAACAGTACCCGGCCGAGGCCGCCGAGATCCGCAACATGCTGGCCGGCAAGCTCGGCATCGATCTGGACAAGCTTAGCCCCAAGTTTGATCCGGCCAAGGCCATCGCTACCCGCCAGGCCTCCGGCGAGACGCTCAATGCCCTGATGCCGAGTATGCCTCTGGTCATCGGCGGCTCGGCCGACCTGACGCCATCCAATAACACGCACTTCAAGGGCGTGCAGGATTTTCAGAAGACCAATCGCGGCGGCCGGTACATTCGCTTTGGTATCCGTGAGCACGCCATGGGAGCGATTATGAACGGCATGGCCGTGAGCGGAATCAGGCCGTACGGCGGCACCTTTATGGTCTTTAGCGATTATATGCGCGGGGCCGTCCGCGTCGCGGCGATCTCGCACTATCCGACGATCTTCGTGTGGACGCATGACAGCATCGGCGTTGGCGAAGANNGCCCTGACGCGGCAGAATGTGCCCGTGCTGGATCCGGCCAAGTTCCCTTCGGCCGCCAACATCGCCAAGGGCGCCTATGTCCTGATCCCGCAGGAAAAAGCCGATGTACTGCTGCTGGCAACCGGATCGGAAGTCTCGCTGGCCATCAAGGCCTGTGAAACACTGGCCAAGGAAGGTATCAAGGCACAGGTCGTCAGCATGCCCAGTTGGGAACTCTTTGAAAAGCAACCCCAGGCGTACAAGGATACTGTTTTGCCGCCGTCGGTCAGGGCCCGCGTGGCCGTCGAAGCCGGCGTCGAGCAGGGTTGGCACAAATATATCGGCGACCGGGGCATCTTCATCGGGATGAAGGGCTTCGGCATTTCGGCGCCGCAGAACAAGTGCTACGAGCATTTCGGTATCACCGCCGATGCCGTCATTGCCGCTGC